>JBHJOU010000949.1:0-3210 GCA_050329355.1 Rivularia sp. (in: cyanobacteria) | reverse complement strand
CCAGATAAGTTAATTTTTAAGCCTTGAGAAACCTTTTCTATAGATGTGATTTCAGTATTATTAATTATCCGAATACCATGATTTGCCATTCCTTCCTGAATGCCGGTACGGATATCCTCGTCAAAACCTTTCAAAATCATCTTGCCACGGATAATTTGAGTCACTTCACAACCCAAACCGCGCATAATACAAGCGAATTCCGAACCTATATAACCAGCCCCAATAACGGCAATATGCTTTGGTTTTTCTTTGAGGTGAAAAATTTCATTAGAGGTAATCGCATATTCCATCCCTGGTATATCAGGTTTACTCGGTTTTCCACCAACAGCAATCAAAATTTTATCCGCAGTAACTTTTCGTCCATCAACTTCGATAGTATGCTCGTCAACCAAACAAGCACGACTTTGAATTAATTCGACTCCTGCTTTCTCCAAGAAACTGATGTGCAGCGCAGATAATCTTCTGACTTCCTTATCTATAGATGTAATGAACTTTTCCCAATCCAACTCAGTATCGCCGACTTTCCAACCATAGCCTGCGGCACTTACAAAGAGTGAGGGGAAGTGAGAAGCATAAACCATGAGTTTTTTGGGAACACAGCCACGGATAACACAGGTACCACCGACCAAATCGGATTCGGCGATCGCCACTTTTGCTCCATAACCAGCAGCCCTTTTAGAAGCTGATAAACCTCCGGAACCGGCACCAATTACAAACAGATCGTAATCGTAAGTCATTTTTTTAGTGTTTTATTTACAACAAATAGTTTCAGCTATATTACGTACATTGACAGCTAATGGGAGGTGAATTCGACGCTGACTTATCAATCACCTTTGATTAGAGAAGAAGGCAAAGAAACCTCTATTTTTCCTGTTCGGTGATCAGTCGGTTTTTGAAAAGGGTTGCCTTGTTCTCAATCTAATTTAACGTGAGGAATTCCTCGGCGCTAGTCGGATGAATTGCAATAGCAGAGTCTAAATCTTCTTTAGTAATACCTTTACGAACTGCAACACCAAGAGATTGAATGATATCGGCTGCGTTTTCTCCTAACATATGAACTCCGATGACTCGCTCGGATTCACCCTCAACAACGACTTTGATGATTGCTTGCTCTTCTGAGGCAGTTAATTGAGTCATTAATGGTTGAAACTTATTGCAATAGCATTTTACCGAATCGCCAAATTTTTCGCGGGCTTGATTTTCAGTCATACCTATACTAGCTATTTCTGGACGAGCAAAAACAGCAGAAGGCACATCACCATAATTTACCGTTTGCGGTTTATTTGCAAAAACCGTATTGACAAAAGCAACAGCTTCTGATTTTGCTACAGGAGTTAACTGCAAACGGTTAGTACAATCTCCAACAGCAAAAATATTGGACTGACTGGTGCGGCTATATTCATCAACTTCGATCGCACCTTTTTCGTCCATTTTGACTTGAGCATGATCTAAATCCAGGTTTTGAGTATTGGGAGTGCGTCCGGTAGCAACTAAAATACTATCGGCAGCGATGGTTTTTTTATATTTACCACTGACGGTTAACAGCCAGCCCTCTTCGTAATGTTTAATATGGGTTGCGGTACTGTTGTTAATAAATTTAATTCCCCGTTGAGATAAACTTTGTTGAACACCATGGCGAAGGTCGTGATCAAATCCTTCTAAAATTGTTTCATCAGTATCAACAACAGTAACTCGACAACCCAAAGCATTCATCATGCTAGAAAATTCTACACCAATATAACCGCCACCAATAATTGCTAAACGTTTTGGTAAATACGGCAAATGGAACATTTCGCGAGAAGTAATCGCGTATTCAATACCGGGAATATCCGACGGAATAAAAGGACGCGCACCAACAGCAATTAAAATTTTATCGGCAGTGACTTTAGATTGATCAACTTTGATTGTGTGAGCATCAACGAAACTAGCATGACCGCGTAGTAAAGTAATGCCACTTTTTTGAAATTTTTCCTGATAGGAACGATTAATACTGTCTATGTGCTTGTGTACCGACTGAATAAACTGCGTCCAATCGAAATGGGATGAAATTTTACTCCAGCCATAGTCAGTTGCAAATTTATTATGTAGGGCAAAGTCAGCGGCATAGACAATTAATTTTTTAGGGATACAACCGCGATTCAAGCAAGTACCACCAAGGGCTTCTTGTTCGGCTATGGCTACACTTACACCTAGAGAAGCAGCTTTTTTTGCCGCAGCCGCACCAGCAGAACCAGCACCCATTATAAATAAATCGTAATCGTATGTCATAGCTGTGGAGAAGTTGAATTGCTTATTTTATGAATGAAGACGTTCTATTTTGACCGGGAAACGCCAGTCAGCTTGGAGGCTGTAATTGTAATTAATCTTAATTGTATAGATATTTGCTCAAAATTCGGAAATTTATCGATAAAGTTCTGTTTTCTTATGGGCGTTTCCTATTTTATAAGCTATAAAAGCTTTTATGAAAAAGATGAATATCTCGTTATCAACAATATTGCAACTGTCTTTAGGATGATATTTTTATTGTTTTTGCATATTGCATATTGATGCATAAATAAATTGAATACAGCTTATATACAAATTAGTTGTGATGAGAATCACAAGCATTGATGATTAAGATCCTCGGAATATTCAAGGTAGATAAGCATAATTATATATAACTGAACTCTAGCCGAGTCATTAATAGGGAACACACTAATAAGCCGACATCCTTGATTAGAGGATTGTCGGTTTTTTGTATTTAGATGTATTGGACTCAAGAGCATTGTCCATAGGAGTAGTTCGAGACTAATCCAAAATCGAAAATCGAAAATCCTACAACTCCTAATAGATAATTGAAAAAAGTTTCCCCACGACTCGTTAGTAACTTGACAGAGATTCTGCCGTAGCCACTACCAAGTGTAGGGAATTTAAATCGGTATTTTATTCAAAGGTCTTTCCGACATCCCATCAAAGTTCTATTAAAGAGATTTATCGTAGATGACGGGATAAGTGGGAAAATAACGGCGAATCCCTACTCAATTAAGACATGGCTTGAATGATGAAATCAAAGTAAGGAGCAGCTTGCAATGCATCTTCGGCACTTAGTAAATCAATGCTTGCTTCCTTTAACCCCTTAATAGCTTCTACCATTCCGGGTACAGGAACTCCTAATGAATTATACATTTCCTTGACTCCAATTAAACCAATTTTTTCAATTGGTTCTTTATC
>JBHJOU010000109.1:0-3276 GCA_050329355.1 Rivularia sp. (in: cyanobacteria) | reverse complement strand
ATGCGGTGCGGTGGACATTCCCGTGCTTCCCACCTTTCCGATTATTTGTCCCGGTAAAACCTGTTCCCCTTTTCGCACAGAAAGCTTGCTAGCATGACCGTAAAGAGTTGATTTCCCCGCACCGTGATTGATAACGACAGCTTTTCCATAACCACCTCTCCAACCAGCAAACTCAACTAAACCAGCTTCAAAAGCATAAATTGGAGTACCTTTAGAAGCACCAAAATCAATGCCGTAATGAAACTTACGTTCCCCAGTAAGGGGATGAGTCCTCCAACCAAAACCGCTGGTGATAGGTGAACCTTTTATTGTTGGAAAAGCTGTACTTTTTGAGTCGGTAACGTCGCTCGTATTTTTTGCTAATCTTTGGAGTAACCGAATTGGTTGTTGGGATTCAACCCATTCTGAAACTTGGGGAAATGCGATCGCCATACTCAAAGCTAAAGTAGCAAAGGCATATCCCCAGTTTCTATCGATAGACAAACCGCTATCGGACTCTTTCAAGCCTACAATTTTGCTATTGTTACTTTCAATTTCCAGTTTGATTCGCATTATGGCAACTAGAATTGGTAGAACTGAGTAACTTCTCAAAATTATTCTTAGGATTCTTGCAAATCGAATCAGTTGAAGTGGGTTTGGATTGCGGAATAATCGCCTTGGAGATTGGGAATTTAATTTTTTGAGTTACACCGCTCAAGTTATAAAATTTGAGATACCCCGGTTGGAGAATATCGAGTACCCAAACCAATAAAGTTACTCCAAAGCAAATTTTGACCAGCATTATTCCAATTGCCGAAATACAGGCATAGCAAACGAAGGTGCTTCTTCCGGTACAACTTCAATCTTCTTCCCAGAAGCATAACCTGGTCCGGTATAGCTACCATTGAGTAGAAAATTAACCAACATTACAAACAACCACAACCCAACTGCACCCACACCAATTGGAGACTTTATACAATCGCTGAGGAAGTAGGCAGGATACCAAAAGAAACGCGCCTGATTCTGAGGGTGTAATCTGTGAGCTTTCCACGTTTCTACATAGGGAATTTCGATTTGAGGCACTTTTGGTTTATAGCTCGTTTGTGAATTGACATACCTTACTTCTACAGGTTGGGAATCAACAGACATTGGTATAGCCGACTGCTGATTTACTACACCTCCTTGTTGTTGAACTTGATTTAACATTCCCTGCAAGCGTGTAGTGGGAATAATTGCACCACCATCGGAATAATCAATATCAACGCGATCGCGACGATTTCTGGACATATTTAACTCCTAATTAACATTATTGTTTGGATTGGAATCATCATCTCCCCATAAATCCTCTTGTTGGAGTTGAGAATAAAATTCTTGTGGAGACAATGTTTCAGATTGGTTCGCTATATCTAGATCGGAATGGTTAGATAAGGAGCGGGAGGGAAAATGAATTAAGTTATTGCTAGAAACACTATTCACATCAGGATTAACAGGTGGAGGTAATTGAACATTATTCGAGATTGTGGGGGCTTTAAGATTCACCGAATCATCAATAATCTCATCACCAATTGCATGGTTGTAATCAGAAATTCCCCAACTCAAAAAACTAGCAAAACCAGCGATAAAGATAATTGCACTCATCCAGTGTACGGATGAATTGGGGGACGGCATCATCTCAATTGTTGTGCGGGTTGAACCAGAAAGAGTTGTACGGATAGGAGTACGTTTAACTGCCGCTACAACATTAAGCGAACATAGAGCTATACAAACTATCGCAGCAGCAAACTTAACGTACATATTACAGTCTCCTTGGTTTGGGGTTTGAGATTACAAGCATTATTCAGAGCTTCATTTTGATGATATTTTAAGGTTCTGTGTTTTCTGGCTTCGGAGTTGCTGGTCTAACCGTTTCCTTCATTTCTTGTAAATAAAGTTTTCGTTCCTCCTGTTGTTTTTTGATTTGTTCGCGGATTTCTCCTACTTGAGCTAATTGTTCAACTGGATCTGAATATCCACGGGCGCGTAATAACTGTGCTTGAGCTAAGGAATATGGTTCTTGAGCATTGCGAATTTGAACTAACATTTGATTCAAATCCACTACGGGTTGAGATTCCAGATTTTGCGCGTAGTCGATTGCTTCAAGCTTCCCTAATATCATTACAGCAGCCGCACCTGTAGGAATCTTTTCTTCTACCTTTGTTCCGTCGGTTTTGCGATAACCCCAGTAAAAAGTATCATTACCCGAAGCCGCTTCTAACAAAACATCCAGGGAATTAAACTTAACTATTTCCAGTGCAGGCATATAATGCAAATGGTAAAAACCGGAATTTTCATCATTCTGCATCATAGATATTTGACTCTTAAGTTGCTGACCCCATAATGCTGCTGACATTTGTCGCCAGCCGCTTAAATTTGGCGCACCTTCAACAGAAGAGTAACTAGAAAGATGGTCGATGTTATAGTCAGTGCGGGTAAGTTTTTCTAGGTAGACTTCGCGTATTTGAGAAACTTGCGTTTTGGCTTGCTGTACGGCTGAAATTTGATTCTTCCCAGGTATTTGCTGGTTCCAGCCAACCACTAAAGCTACCGCACCAATTACGGAAATTGCTCCAACAGTGGAAAAAGCCGTCCACAGCCCTATATGTATCTTTCTCTTCTTTCGAGTTGGCTTTTTATCCCGAACGGGTACAGGAGTAAACATTGGAACTCTTCATCTAAGTATTATCAACAATCAAACTTAATTGCGGGCGTTTATTCAATTCGCGGGCAACAGCAATACCCGTACCACCAACAACTATTCCAGTTAATAGTAATAATGGATTTAGTGCAAGGGTTGCACCTACTCCCATTAATTGACCGACCATTCCAGAAACACCCAGATTCATTAATAATCCACCTGCGGTATTAACTAAAAAATCAAATGCTGCGCTCATTATTATTACCTATCCAAATTACAATTAGTGCCAAAATCAACCCAATTATTTCGCCAATCCCTACTCCAATCAAAATAGGTTGAATGCTCGATATTTGTTGCCTTTCTTGAGTTGGGGGAACTGCTACCCAGGTTCCAATAACTGTTCCAGCTAAAACACTGAGAAAGTTTATACCAACTGCGATTGTTGAATTATTCCGCATTTGCAATAAACTGTCATCGCGAAACTGATAACAGATAGGTAGCATCTGATTTACTACTTCTTCTGAGATTGCTTTATTTTCTGCTGCGAGGATTTCAACTGTTTCTGCTGCGGTGTTGATGTACTTAGCAGTAAGGGATGACTCTCCTCCCCCCAGTTGACTTTG
>JBHJOU010000946.1:0-2758 GCA_050329355.1 Rivularia sp. (in: cyanobacteria) | reverse complement strand
TTTGCACTTACTCTATATTCTTTTTTGCCCATAATTAGAAATACTTACACTGGCATTATGAATGTAAATCCGGCGATTCGGGAAGCTGGAAGAGGTATGGGAATGACGGATCGACAATTATTGTTTCAGGTAGAAATTCCTTTGGCTCTGGGGGTAATTTTAGCGGGTGTTAGGGTTGCCATGGTAATTGGTATCGGGATTGCAACTATTGCAGCCGCGATTGGTGCTGGTGGTTTGGGAGTATTTATTTTTCGGGGAATTTCCTTGGTAAATAATGATTTAATTTTAGCTGGTGCGGTTCCTGCTGCTTTGATTGCATTAATTGCAGATTTGGGAATTGGAGCTTTAGAACGCAGTTTAACCAAAGGGAAAATGTAATTAATATTAGTAATTTTCCATTACCAATTACCAATTACCAATTACCAATTACCAATTACCCATTCTCACAGATATGATAAATGTTTAAGCCTACATAATATAATTATTAATTTAAAAATGAAGAAATTTTTCACGCTTTTGATTATTAGTTTGAGTTTGAGTTTATGGATTGCTAGTTGCAATGCTACTTCTATTAGTAGCGGTGGTGGTGATATTGTTGTTGCATCGAAAAACTTTACCGAACAAGATATTTTAGGAGAATTATTAGCACAGCAAATTGAAGCAAGTACTAAGTTAAAAGTTGATCGTCGTCCGCAATTGGGTGGTTCTTTTATCTGTCATAAAGCTATTGTTGCTGGGGAAATTGATGCTTATATCGAGTATACAGGAACGGCTTTGACAGCAATTTTGGAACAAAAAGTAATTAGTGACTCGACAAAAGTTTACAATTTGGTCAAACAAGCTTACGAAAAGCAGTTTAATTTAGAAGTAACTGAACCTTTGGGTTTTGAAAATACTTTTGCAATGATAATTCGTGGTGAAGATGCGAAGAAATATAATATTAAAACTCTTTCTGAAGCTGCTAAATATACACAAAATTGGAAAGCTGGTTTTGGTTATGAATTCGGTGAACGAGAAGATGGTTTTCCGGGATTATCTAAAGCTTACAACTTAAAATTTGGAGAATCTCCCAAGATTATGGATTTGGGTTTGATATATCGAGCATTAACTCAAAAATTGGTGGATATGGTAGCAGGAAATTCTACCGATGGACAAATTGCTCGATTAGGTTTAGTCGTCTTAGAAGACGATAAGAATTATTTTCCACCTTATGAAGCTGCACCAATTATACGTCAGGATACTTTGAAAAAATATCCGCAATTGCTAAAACCTTTATCTCAACTTGCTGGAATTTTAACTGCTGATGAAATGCAGCAACTTAATTATCAAGTTGAAGGTGAATTACGCGATATTAAAGAAGTTGTCAGCGAGTTTCGTAAATCTAAAGAACTTTAAAGACAAAAATACTCTGCGTTCCCTCTGCGTTCACCTTTGCGCCCCTCTGCGTTTAAAATTATATATCCCAAAACAACTATTTTTTAGACAAATCTTGCTCAACAAACTTAGCTGTATTCTTCGCTGATTCCAGAATCGTCATCAATCCACTACCCGGATGAACCGCTCCACCAACCCAATACAGTTGATCTATGTATTCTGAACGAATCGGAGGACGAAAAGGACCAAGTTGCAACCAATTGTGACTAAGATTAAAAACAGCACCTAAATATACTGAGTAGTCGTTTTGCCAGGTTTCGGCAGTATAGCAAGTCTCGCTGACAATATGTTCTTCTACTCCATCAAAGCCCAATAACGGCAACCTTTTAATAATTAAATCTCGATACTTTCTAGCTTTTTCCTGCCAATCAACACCATATCCGGTGTGGGGAATGGGTACCAAAACATACAGGGTAGAATGTCCTTCCGGTGCGTTGCTAGAATCTACCGGAGTCGGATTACATACGTAAAATGGTGGGTTGATTTCATCTAAAGCTGAGTCATCGATAAAAGGGCGATCGCGTTTGCAAATGTGTTCGGATAAATAAAGTTGATGGTGGGGTAAATTATCGTAACGTCGATTGATACCCAAGTACAGCATGAAGGTGGAGCAAGAAAACTGTTTTTTCGCAAACAAATTGTTGGTGTATTTGCCTCTTGCTGTTTGAGGAATCAAAGTTTGTACCGCTTGAGCAAAGTCAGCGTTTACTATGACAGTATCTGCTGGAATACATTCTCCATTTTCAAGTTCTATTCCTTGAACTCGACGATTTTCCAACCATACTTGTTTGACTGGTGTATTCAGGTGAATTTTACCACCTAAATCCTGAAATCCCTGGGCTATTGCTTGAGCCAAAGCGCGAAATCCTCCTTGGGGATGCCACACACCGAATGCCATTTCAATATAGGGAATTAGGCTGAATACGCTAGCGCTTAAAGTAGGGTGCATCCCCAAATATTTGGCTGGATAGCTCAGAGCATATACCAATCGCTCGTCTCGAAAAGCATTCCAAAAGTGCTGGTAGAGGGTTTCCCAAGGTCGAAATCTCAAACCTGTACCTAGTTCGTCGAGTCGCATATATCCCAAAATAGAACGAGCGGGTTGACTCAGATAAGGTTCGTAACCTGCATTATATTTCTCTGTTTCCTCAGTGTACCAGCGTTCAAAAGCTTGGGGTAAATCGCTACGAAAAGCGGCTAATTGCTGTTTTAATTTTCCTTGGTCAGTGGTCAGTTCTAGTGTAGTATCATCCCAAAAGCGTAATTTTGTATATGGTTCCAGACGAGTAAAGGGTATATATTCCTCCCGCTTTAGCCCCGCACT
>JBHJOU010000588.1:0-7492 GCA_050329355.1 Rivularia sp. (in: cyanobacteria) | reverse complement strand
TGAATTAATACTAAAGGTTTTCCCGTACCCATGACGGTATATTGAATTTTGTAACCTTTCCAATTCCAGAATAGTTTTTCAAAGGTGGTTGTTGATTTTGATGTAGTAGTCACAGTTTTCGTGAAGTTTAGTAAAGTCTTTCTTATTATGGTAACGGTTTGTGGGCTTGATTAGTTATTCAATAGTCTAAAAATGGTATGTTAGCCGAGGGAAAAATATTTATGCTGACAACTTCGATTAATTTACAGTTAGAACCAGGTCAAAAGGTGACATTACAACCTGTTTCCTGGGAAGGTTTTGAAGAGATTTTGGCACAATTAGGAGAATATCGTGCATCTCGAATCGCATATGCTAATCACATATTAGAAATTATGGCTCCATTACCAGAGCATGAAAGGTCAAAAGTATTGCTCGCGGATTTAGTTAAAATACTGCTAAAATTACAGAAAAAACCATGGGAACCTCTTGGTTCAACTACTCTTAAGCGTCAGGGAATGGTTGCAGGTATTGAACCTGATGATTGCTTTTATATTCAAAATTATCAAACTGTAATTGGTAAGCAAAGAATTGATTTAAATATAGATCCACCACCCGATTTAGCATTAGAAACTGATGTTACTTCCAAAACTGAAATCGATGCTTATGAAGCTTTAGCAGTACCGGAATTATGGATTTACTCTGATGGTAAATTGAAAATTAATTTATTCCAAGAAGGTAAATATATTGAATCTCAAATTAGTTCGATTTTTCCAACTTTAAAATTAATCGAAATTATTCCCCGATTCATGCAGCGTTCGTTACAAGTTGGTGTAAGTCAGACTTTAGAAGAGTTTGAAATATTTATAAGAAATGAGTTGATTAAATTAAATTAACTGATTATGTGATTATTTTGCGAACAAAAAAGAAAAAGACGTAGTATTCCTACGTCTCTAAATGATTACTCCCTTCTAGGTAGAAAATTACCTATATTTTTTCGGTGATTTTAGAACGGGATAGGAGTAATATTTTATGTGTATTAATGTTAGGTATTTACGCTAAAATCAATCTTGACGATAATATCGTTAAAATCGCGATCGCCACCTCCTTTTAAGTCTTCAAAACCAAAGATGTTATCACCGAGCATCATTACGTGGTCTGCACCGTCTGAATTAGCACCAAGAAATGGGAAATAAATATCAGTAAATGTATCAAAAGTGCCATCAACTATTAAAAAAGGTGCGAAGATTGCACCAGGTTCAAATTCACCTGTAAAGGTTGCTGTAGATTGGTTTTTCACGCTGAGTTCAATGTTGGTTATTCGGTTTTCGACTGCGGCTTTTGCGTAACCTTCTTGTCCAACTAATATATCAGCTACACCGTCACCGTTAGTATCGATACCGCCATTTTCATCAGCTACTTTGAAGAAACCTACCACATTATTAAATGTAGCTTCACGGTGAATGGTAAAGGTTGCTTTTTGTTTGACGGTTATTTCAGTACTTCTGAAGTCAAGCACTTCGATTCTTTCTTGTAATCTGCTACCAATGGCTTTTTTGGCTTTACCATCCAATTTCATATTGATTTTGACACCTTCAAAGTCTAAATCAAAGCCATTTGTTTCAACTTCGGATATTTGTAAGAAGTTAGCAGAAGAAAAACTTAGTTGAGATAATTGAATTTGACCTTTTTTTACACCATCAATAGTACCGTTTTTGACTGAGAAGAAACGGAAGTTGGTATCACTACTAAATTCCAGAATTTTTTCAATATTAGTATCGAAACCTTGAGGTGCATTTCCTAATACAGAAAAGATGCTTTGAGAGCGTTTTAAAGCAACTTCTATATACTTTTCATCGTCGGGAGAAATTCCATCAATAGTTCCTTGTTCATCATCAACGGTAAAGAAACCAATTTCTTTGATTTCTTGGACAGTTTTACTTTTGAAAGAAAACTTGATCGAAGATTTACCACCTTTGAAACTGAAGCTTTTATTACTTTTAGATTTTAGGCTAAATTTCCCTTCGTTATCTCCATCATCATCTCCATCATCATCATCGTCGTCATCATCATCATCCCCAGTCATCCCACCGGAATTTTCATCATCATCATCGTCGTCATCATCGTCGTCGTCATCATCGTCGTCATCGTCGTCATCATCATCGTCATCGTTATCAATTGTTCCACCTAAATTTTCATCATCGTCGTCATCATTATTACTATTATTAGTGATAGTGATAGTACTCATAGAGATATCTGTGGTGACAACTTTATAATCACGTGTTGTTTCCAAACTCAGAGCAATGGTTTCGTCTACAACACTTGTACCGCTGGTAATATTTAAAGTAACGGTAGCAGTCTTTTCTCCTGCTTTAAAGGTTATTTTGCCTTTGCTACCATCAAAGTTTTCAGCACCTGCTAAAGTGTAATCTTGATTGAAAATTGCACTACCAGAAATAGTAAAATCAATAGTTAAATCCGCAGTAATTTTACCCGTGCGAGTGAAGGTATAACTAACTGGATTCTGACTACCTTTAATAATATTATTGGAACTAACTGTGAAGGAAATTTCTGGTTTATCTTCTGCTAAAGCGACAAGGAAGCTATCATATTGATTTTCAGTAGTCAGAATTTTATCTTCAAAAGTGGCTTCTTGATAAAAAGCACCGGCAATGTAGATTTTGCCATTTTTGACAGCAATATCGGATATGTCATCTTCATTCATACCGCCGATATTTTGCAGCCATTTTACTTCACCATTCTTATCAAACTTAGTGATAAAAGCGTTATAATAGTCATCTTCACTAGTTTCCCCACCTTCATCGTAAAGTATGAAGTTACTAACACTCATACTTTTACTGTGATAATGTCCGGTGACATAAGTATCGCCCATTTCGTCTACAGCAATACCTTGAACATGAACAACTTCATTGTTGTCATCAATGTTAAAGTCTTTCGCCCATAATATATCACCTTTATTATCTAATTTGGCAAGAAATACATCACCATTTTCACCACCTTCAATACTTGTATTACCAAGTTGAAGGGTTCCTTCAAATTCTCCGGTAATAAAAGTATTGGCTTCATTATCTATAACAATATCGGATGCTACAAGATAACTACTATTTGTGAATTTTTTATCCCATCCTTTGGTACCTGAGCTATCAAATTGAGTGACTGTGATACTTTTGTTATCAACTCCAGTCATCAACTGATAAGAATTACTATCTTGATCTACAACAATATCTTGAGCAAAGTGATTGTTATTATTATCCCCTAATTTGTTCACCCACAATCCATCACCATCAATATTAAGCTTGGCAGCGAAAGCATTACCTAATAAACTTGTAACAAGGGGGGTACCAAACTGTATTTGTCCTTGAAATTTTCCGGTAAGATAAACATTACTTTGACTATCTACATCAATACCAGAAATTTCGTCATTGTTTGTACTACCAAAATTTTTTGACCATAATTGATCACCATTTGCAGCCAGCTTAGTAACAAAAATATCACTTGATTGACCACCTTGAACAGTAGATTCGTTAGAAGTAATTGAATTTTGAAATGTTCCAGTAAAGTAGACATTACCAGTACTATCTACAGCAATATCTTCAACTTGTTCTTTATTAGTAGTACCAAAACTTTTTACCCAATCAAACTTTCCATCTTTGTCTAATTTAGCGACGAAAACATCTGAATCACCTTGAGATGTCAGAGATTCACCACCAACAGGAACTGTACCTAAAAAATCTCCGGTAACATAAGTATTTCCTTGATTATCAACAGCAAGGAATTCGTAACCAAAAGTATCGCTACCAAATTGCTCTCCCCAATCTAAACTTAACTTAGGATCGTCATTGCTAATAACGCTCATCACCATCACATCTTCATTTGAAGATGCTAGTTTTAATTGATTCCTAGAGATTTGGGAATTATCATCGATGATGTAATCTCCCTCAGTCAGAGTAAATTCAATAGTTTCATCTGACTCAATTTCAACGTCTTTAATCGGTGTAATCCTAACGGTAGCTTCACTTTCTTCCGCAGCAATGATAACCTTACCTTGAGTAGGACTTTCAAACTCGGCACCCATTTGCTTGTAATCTGTATCTAAAGTCGCAGTACCACCAAGAGTAAAATTAACAGTTAGAGAATTGGTAGTATCACCAGTACGAGTAAAAGTATATTTAACCTCTTTGTTGGCATCTTCCGGTACACTCATCGAGTCAACAGCAAGAGTCACTTCTGCTGGTAAAATATTGTCTTCCATATAAAGTAGCCTTCTGTTTTATCAAAAAAGGGTTCCTATTGGTTGTAACTTAAGCTACTTTTAAATGTCAAAAATAGATGCTTTAGAGAAAAATAATTCCGTATTTATACTTAATTTATCCGCTGAATATAATTGTTCAACTGTAATAATACGGTTGTTATTTATGTAATTACTCCCCCGAACCGCGTTAAGATTACCTATATCTTTTTACCTCTTCCCTCTGCGTCTCTGCGTCTCTGCGGTTTTTTTTTCATCAGTGCATATTCATAATTAATCGGTATAAATTGTCGCGGATTTAATTTGTATTTATATTCGTGTTTTCTTTCATATAAATATCTCGAATTGGGAATGGAATTAATATTCCTTCTTGGTTGTAACGTTTGTGTAATTTCTTTATAAGTAAATGTTTGCCAATTCGTTGATCAAAATATTCAGCAACTCGCATATAAAGCGTAAAATCGATGCTGAAATCATTAAATGTATGAAATCTGATAAAAGGTTCATTTTCTAATAAATCAGGAGCAATTTCTTGCATAACTTCTTTCGCGACTTCTACAGTAATTCTTTCAACCTTTTCCAAATTACTCTCGTAACTAACACCTATATTCATAGTTAATGTGAGTTGCTTAGCTGGTAAATGATAATTGGTAAAGTTTGCAGAAGCTAATTTAGAATTGGGAACAATAATCGTATTTTTAGAAATTTCTTCTATAGTTATATTCCGCCAAGTAATATCTGTAATATAACCTTCTTCACCGCCTTCTAATTTTATATAATCTCCAGTTTTTGCTTGTTTGGAAAGAATTAAATAAAATCCCGAAAATAAATTAGCTAAAGTATCTTGCAACGCTAAACCAACTGCTAAACCACCAATACCCAATGTTGTAATAATCGGTGTAACTTCAATTCCTATAGTTTGAAATATAATTAATGCTCCCAAAACGAAAATAGTAGTTTTTATCAAATTAGAAATTAGTGATGCAGAAACTCCTTCTGTTCGCTGAATAAATAAATTGACAAACCCAGCAGCAAGACGTGCAAAAACTAATGTTACGGTAAATAAAAAAATGGCGATAATAATTTTTTGCAGGGCTGTGGTAACATCTTCCTTGAGTGAATAACTCAGAATCGCCCCAAAAAAACCAGCAAGCACAAACCAAATTAAAGGGATACGTCGCAAAGAACTAAATATTATTTCGCTTCCCGGTATACCCTTTTTAGTAATAATATTTCCGAGTTTATTGAAAATAATTTTTTCAGCAATTATTCCGGCTAATAAGCCAACTAAAATAAATAAAATCGGTCTAATCCATTGCATCATCATGATCATCATCCGAAATTTGAGGTTTCGGATTACATTATCATAATCTAGTAATATTAACTATATAATTTTTTTACTGTTTCAATAATTTAAATAATTGATGATTAAACCCGTTCTATCCTTTGTAATCATGTTTAATCCCTACTCATAAATTAGTAACAAATCCGTGTAATCAGCCTAATCCCTTTTAATCCGTGGCTGGAATTGGGAAGCTTTTTAACCCAAAATCTAAAATCTAAAATCTAAAATCATCTGATGTCTTTACCAATAATTTACCACCCCGATTACGTTACCCCATTACCCGACGCGCATCGTTTCCCGATGCCGAAGTTTCGCTTACTTTACGAGTTACTTTTATCTGATGGAGTTGCGGATTATCAGCAATTTCACGCACCCGAAGTTCCAAATCAGGAAACTATCGAGTTAGTTCATACAACCGATTTCGTACAAGCTTATTTACAAGGAACCCTTGATGCCAAAGCACAACGTCGTATCGGTTTACCTTGGAGTCCTCAATTAGTAAATCGTACCTGTACAGCGGTTGGTGGTACAATAATGGCGGCACAAATGGCGTTAAATTATGGATTAGCTTGTAATACCGCAGGGGGTACTCACCACGCTTTCCCTAGTTACGGTTCGGGTTTTTGTATTTTCAACGATTTCGCGATCGCAATTCGTGTCATTCAAAAACTCAACCTGGCTCAAAAAATCCTGATTGTTGATTTAGACGTACATCAAGGTGACGGTACTGCTTTTATATTTCAAGATGATGATAGCGTTTTCACTTTCTCGATGCACTGTGAAGTTAATTTTCCCGGTATTAAACAAAAAAGCGATTTAGATGTACCTTTACCTATAGGAATGGAAGATGATGCATATTTACAAACTTTAGCGAAATATCTACCGGATTTACTTGCAAATGTAAAACCAGATTTAGTATTATACGATGCTGGTGTTGATACCCATATCGGCGATAAATTAGGCAAACTCGCTTTAACTGATACGGGTATTTATCGTCGGGAAATGCAGGTTTTAACTACTTGTATAGGAAGTGGTTATCCGGTGGCTTGCGTTATTGGTGGTGGTTATGCGGATGATATGAAATCTTTGGTGTGGCGACATTCTTTGTTACATCGAGCAGCGAGTGAGGTTTATCAGCAATTTGGACTATAAATCAATTTTGGATTTTGCGGAAAGTTTGGGGTGTAGATTCTCGAACCCCAAAACTTTCCAAGACAGATTTTGGATTTATTCCATAAATAAATTAATAAATTCCGGAGCATGAGACTTTTTTAAAATATCTTTTTTAAAATATAAAATTTGGTAATCTAGTTGAGGTAGTTTGTCTTATTCAAAATGCAATTAAATAGACTCAATCAACAATTACAATTCATTATCGAAATTGACAAGCTAAAAAATGTTTTACGTCAAACATTATTAATAAATGGTTCCCGTAGAGAAAATAGCGGCGAACATTCTTGGCATTTAGCAATGATGACAATGATTTTAGCAGAATACGCACCCGAAGGAACCGATCTATTTCGTGCTATGAAAATGTCATTAATCCACGATTTAGTAGAAATTGATGCTGGGGATACTTTTTGTTATGACGTGGAGGGAAATCAAAGTAAAGTAGCAAGAGAATTACAAGCCGCAACTCGAATCTTTGGATTATTACCGAAAGAGCAGGGAAAAGAATTGCGTTTACTTTGGGATGAATTTGAAGCCAGAGTTACACCTACAGCTAAATTTGCCGCAGCTTTAGATAGAATACAGCCTTTTATTCACAATCAACAAACCGGAGGTGGTACTTGGTGTATTCATAATATTAATCGCAATCAAGTTATGAAAAGAATGGCTCCTGTAGAAGAAGGTACGCCGAAACTTTGGGATTTTATATTAGCAGAAATTGAAAATTGTAT
>JBHJOU010000993.1:0-2939 GCA_050329355.1 Rivularia sp. (in: cyanobacteria) | reverse complement strand
TCGCCATTACCACCATCTATGAGGTCATTACCGGAATTAGGAGAATTTAATTCCAAATCGCCCCCTAAAAGGAGGTCATCCCCAAACCCTCCAAAAATTCGGTCATCACCACCAGCCCCAACTATGGTGCTGTCGCTGAAGCGATTTCCAACTAGAAAATCTCTCCCTGCTGTTCCAGTTTGAGAAGTACTTCCGATACCTCCTATTTTCTCCTGAAGCTCCGCTATTTTAGCCTCAATTTTGTCTAGTATTTCTTGTGTGTCAATAGCCATCTTGTCAACCTCTTATTATTTTTTGGATAAAGTAAATATTTTATTATTGATCGAAGAAGCAGACACAACACCTTAGAGATTGCGACTCTAATAATTAAAAACAGTTAAAAAGTAGTTTGTCAAAGTAGGGGTATAAGAGGCATGGGTACTGAGGTTTTGGAATAATAAATTCCTCAAATTGCTAAAATTACGATAGTAGAATAACCCACCCTGGACTTCAATATCACTAATAGTTTTGCAAAAATAAATATAGAATAAATCCACAATTTGCAATCTGCCCATAAGCAACCTGCTTGCCTATTTATTGAAAGCTTTTAAAAAGCTTTCAATAAATTTATCACCTGTTAAAAAGTTGGCGATTAAGTTCACAGTTTGCCATGACCAAACTAGAGAAACTTTATTTGTAACCTCCTATTAATAGGAGGTTACATGACTTGTACTAGAACTATTACCTAGTTGGTGAAAGCGCTAGCGTTAACGAAAGATTCAGAGACATCATCTTCAGTTTGAACACCAAAGATGATGGAGGTAAAGGTGTTGTTACCTTGAGCATCAGCAGAACCTAGAACTTCAGCGCCATTTCCTTTCAAATCACGCAAGTCAAGGTTAACTGTCTTGTTGAATTTCTCGTCAATTCTAACTTTAGCATCAACGTCTTTGTTCAACTTGAATGCACTGTTGATGTTGATACCTTTACCACCAAATACTTCTTCGTTGGTAACTTCTAAATAGTTGATGTCGTTGATAATCATTTGTTTTTCTCCTGGGAATTAACTAATTTTCTTTTGGAATTTTGTTTGTGAGCAGTTTGTTTTTGCTCACATTTAAAATATAGCTCTTTGTTTTCTAAAAGTCAATAGTTTTTTCTATCTTGCTTGTTTAAGAAAATATTAAAAATCCAGAAAAACAAGAGCAAAAAAAAGCATATACAGCAAAGTATGGCTGCTATTTCTTAAAAAAATGCAGTCAATTGTCAACCAATATATAAACAATACTATCGGGATAGGTTGTTATTTTTTTCTTTAGAATTTCACGAAAACTAAGAATTATTGCCTTAAAACTTTGTAAAGCATATTGCTATACATATTCAAGCTTATTATGGAAATAAATAAGTTTCTGAATTTAAACAGAATTAAAGCAAAAGTAGCGTAGTTTTATTATTACTTTTCTACAGGTAGTGACCGTGGCAATGAGAATATCCAGTTGCGTAAGTTATATTCAATTTGCTCTATTAACTTAGCCCTTATTAAACAGTATGAAAATGAATATTATAAATAATCAATCTCCAAAACATACTTGTTTATTAATGGCATTAAGCCTGCTTAAGCAAATCATCTTCTGATTTAACTTCATCAGTATCTAATTGAATAGTTATATCTGAAAACATTATTTGTTCGTTTAACCAACTAGCAAATAATTCAGAAATAATTGTTTGCCGCAATTGTTCGTTTAATTCGGGTTGAATAATTTCTTCAACCCAAATAAGATAAACACCTTTAGGAGTAACAATTGGTTTGACAACATCCGGCGGAGTCGCAGCAAAAACACTACTGGCAATTTCCGGACGAAAATCTTTACGATGTCGAACTCCTTGATATCCACCAGCACGACGCAATTCTGGATTTTGAATATACTCGCGAGCAATTTCTGGGAAAGTCAATTCATTTTCTTGCAGCGCGTAAAACAGTTCCAAAGCCAATTCATAATCATCAAAAATGACTTCATAGGTAACTGCTGCCACAAAATTAAGTTGATTTTTATAAAAGAAGGATTCTACTTTATCGGTAAATAGGTGATACGCCACCTTTTGAGAAAGTACGGTGTTATAGACTAATTCTTCAAACTCCTCCACAGAAAGATAGTGTGCTTTCAACCATGCGAAAGTATCAGCTGCTTTCACAAGCTTTTTCGCAAATCTCAGCCTATCTCCTTCTTGCTGTAATTCTCGATCATCAACTGTAATACCCGCCTTCAAAGCAGCATCGGCAATAATTTTCCGAGTCGCTATCCCCTCTATTACGCTAGGAATTTGACAAGACATTTTCAAATGATGGATTACCTCTTTGGGTGATATGGATAGATTGGGCATTGGTAATTGGTAATGGGTAATACAAATTTAAAAAATGAGTGTGACGGATGGAATGGGAACAACTTAGATACACAAAGGGATTTTCAATCTAAAATCTAAAATCTAAAATCTAAAATTGCATTTAGACTTCCAATCCTCCTTTTTGCAATTTCTTAAATGGATCTAAAAGAAAATCGATCGCACGTCGCTGACGAACAATAACTTCAGCTTGTGCTGTCTGCCCTGGAGTTAAGGGAATACATCGATCGCCATTTTCGATATAGGGTTTATCAAGTGCGATTTTTAATTCGTAAGTTTCTGTACCAGCAGGGGCTGTTGATTCAACTTTCGAGTCTGGAGAAATCCAGCTAACCTTTCCTGGTAAAACTCCATATTCTTGGAAAGGGTAAGCATCAAACTTGACTTTTACGGGCATTCCTGTTTTTAAGAAACCAGTGTCTTTGACTAGCATCGTAGCTCTGAGAACAAAACCGCTATTTTCCGGGGCAATTCTGGCGATTCTTTGTCCGGTTTGTAACACTTCTCCCGGCTTGGATACGGGTAACTCAAAAATTATGCCATCAATTGGCGATCGCACT
>JBHJOU010000100.1:0-2459 GCA_050329355.1 Rivularia sp. (in: cyanobacteria) | reverse complement strand
TTGTTGTGCAATACGGTTTTCTTGCAACCAACTTTGATATTCTTCGGGAGTCTCAACGATTACTTGACTCCTCATTGAACCGTGATAACCGCCGCACAATTCTGTACAAACTATAGGGTAAGTTCCTAGTCTAGTCGCGACAAATCTTAATTCGGTAGTCATACCGGGGATTGCGTCTTGCTTCAAGCGGAATTGCGGTACCCAGAATGAGTGAATTACGTCAGTTGCTGCAATATTCAATTGTACGTCAGCACCAACTGGAACGTGTAACTCACCGGATGTGATGTTATCTTCGGGGTAATTAAAAATCCATGCAAATTGCATTCCCGTAACATCTACAGTTACTTCTGCGGCTTGATTCTGCTGTGCGGGTGAACCTTTAATCCCAATCTTTTGATTGACAAACGGTGCTGTATCTGATGATATCGTAGGTGCTTGGCTAATAGTAGCTGCAATTGCACTTCCAGAATCAGAATTATTCTGAGTCTCAATTATTGCAGGATTGGCTGACGGGAATCCTCCCATTTGCTTGTAAACATCGACGCTATAGATACCCAAAGCAAAAACTATTATCGTCGGAATTGCAGTCCAAAATATCTCTAAGGGTACATTACCTTCAATAGGTGGCCCGTCTGTATTATCGCCTTTACGTTGACGAAAATTAATCGCAAAAAATAAGATAGTCCCTTCAACCACCAAAAATAAAGCAATGGCGATCGCGAACATAACATTAAAGAATCCGTCTACTAAAGGTGCTTGTTCGGATGCTTGTATTGGTAATAGATTATGAGTTTGACTAACCCAGATACCTACAATTGTGACTAAAGCTCCAGCAACTAAAGTTAATAACGAAACAGGAATTTGTTGCATAGTGACCTGCTGTATAAAACCGATGGTGTAATCTAGTGATGAATGCCGTTGTGTGTAATTTTTAATTTACTGATTGCATTCATTTTACTTTGCAATACTTGTAGGATTTTTGACAATTGAATAACTATAAATTCTCCAATATATTAATGAGGCTATATTAATCATCAATCTAAATTTGTTCAATTTAGACAATTTGAAATTTACAATTTTGTTCTTCTGCGAACTTATTGTTCGCCGCTAGGATATAAGAGATTCCCCTCGACTAATTTATTCACTGCTATTTACTAGTTACTCTTCTAGTAAAACTTGATTTTCAACAACTAATTGTTTATTACAACGTGGGTATAGCAGTTTTTTGGACAAATTTTAGAACAAGATTCGCAACCAATGCAGTTATCTGCTTGAGCAACAACCATTACTTTCTTTTCAATTTCATCGTCGTCTTCGTCTTCTACAAATTCACCTTCTTCATTCATTGCCATTAAAGACAATACGTTGTGTCCGCAGACTTTAAAACATCTACCGCAGCCGATGCATTTGTCTTTATCAATTTCTTGCACAAATTTGGGTGTCCATGTTTTACCACCTGCTGTCAAACCTGTTAGTACTGCCATAATTGAACCTGTTAATAATAGATATGCTTACATTGCTTGTAGCGTTATTCTTAATCTTAAACCAAATTTATCTATTTTCATATGGCGATAATCAAATGCTTTAAATCATAGATATTAGTTTTAATATTAAAAAAATAAAGTATCAATTTTGATGTTATATTATTCTTCTATTGCAACTAATTACTAATTTATCTGAGTGTATCAAGAGGCTAGGAACAATACTATATAATATTTTCAGGTATTTATGATTTTTTATATGACTGCAAAATATAAATTTATTTTTTCAAAAAATTATCTGATTTACTATTAATAATCAGAAGCAAAAAAAACTTAGTCTACGCAATTTAATATATGACAAATAGTTTAATCAATGACATTATTTATCAATTAATCACCAAACGAAAATAAAAAAAAATCGTATATATATACACAAAATCAAATTTTGAACTTTCATCACTACAACAAAAGTGGTCAAATTATATTTATCGGTCTTTTTACTAGTTACATTAACTACAATTAAGTATATCTAATCAAGTTCAAATTAAACTTGAATGTTTGATGATATTTTTTTCGATTAACTATCTCAATTAATATTTTTATTTGCTACACAAATAATTGTAGAAAATACTGTTAATCAACAAATATTTGTAAATAGTTATTATCTAAAAAATTAAAAAAAACAAAAATTATGAAATTTATGTGAAGAGTATGTTAAGATAGTGAATAGACAAAAATATCTTTGAAAAAATCTTCATGTTATTAGTAATTTGTTTGTTCTTCGAGAACAATTTAAGAACTATGGAAGTTTGAATATAAAAGCAATCTGCCAATGTTTTATTAATAATAGAAAAAAGCCTTCATAGCTCATTACGAACAAAACTTTTTAATAACTTTATGAAAACTATAAATAAGGAAGTTTGAAATATAGGCTCTGGTTAATACTTTTAATTAAGAGACCTATTCTTAATTGAAAGT
>JBHJOU010000595.1:0-5406 GCA_050329355.1 Rivularia sp. (in: cyanobacteria) | reverse complement strand
ATAAATTTCTCTACGTATTTACCGAGAATATCACCTTCTAAATTTACCAAACTACCCGGAATTAAATCGCGAAGATTTGTTTCAGCATAAGTAACGGGAATCACAGCTACTTTAAACTGGGAAATCTCTGGATCGTAATCAGCTACAGTCAGGCTGATACCATTGATAGCAATACTTCCTTTGGGGACTATATAGCGGTCAATGGTTGATGGCGCTTTAAAGGTCATTTCCCAAGAAGTCGCTGTTTGTTCGGAACAGATCAATTTTCCTATCCCGTCAACGTGTCCCATGACAAAATGACCGCCTATTTTACTACCAACTCTTAAAGAAGTCTCTAGATTGACGTAGCGTTGTTGAGTTACCAATTCTCCCAGAGTTGTGCGACTTAAAGTTTCGGGGGAAGCAGTGGCAATAAAACCGTCTTTCAAGACATCTTCTACTGTCAAACAAACCCCATCTACTGCTACGCTATCACCATAAGCTAAGTCTTTCATAATTGCCGACCATGAAGAGGGAGTGCAAGTAATTTGCCAAGAATCTCCCCCAAGGGATCTGATCGTTCCGAATGCTTGAATTATTCCTGTAAACACGGTTTTTTTGTCCAACTAACTCTATATTTTGCTTATTTTCAACTGAAATTAACTAGTATTTCTGCCATATTCTTTTATAAAGAAGTATAATTTTTAACTTTTAAATGTATAGACCTACAAACACATTTCAGCAAAGACAGGGCATACTGGGGTAAGTACATTATTGTAGAACTAATAAGGTTAGACTGGGAACTGTTATTCACGACCCTAAAGGGAGTTTAATAGAAGCAATTATAGAAAATTAGGACTTATGTTGAAATTTTTTCAAACTTGCCTGGGCAAGAGTATTATTTGTTACCAATTTTGTCGAAGCGCTCAAAGGAATGTAGAGGCATAGTCGATGATTGAAATGAAAGTTGCTGGCATCGCGTTGGATGCAATTACTCGCAGTCCGATAGTACTTCTCAAAGATGCAACGGATCGCCGCGCTTTGCCAATTTATATTGGTCAAGAACAAGCGAGAGCTATTATGGCGGCACAGGAGAATCAAAAAGCTCCTAGACCGTTGACCCACGATTTGATTGTGAATATTCTAGAAGAGTGGAATATGGTTTTAGAAAAAGTAATTATCCACTCCTTGCAAAAAGACACCTTCTATGCATCTTTAATTTTAAAGCAAGGTGAGACCCAAAAAGAAATTGATGCTCGTCCGAGCGATGCGATCGCTGTTGCGTTGCGTACAAATACACCAATTTGGGTAATGGAAGAAGTGGTTGCGGATGCTTCAATTCCGGTGGATAGGGATGCCGATGAAGCAGAGCGAGAAGCTTTCCGGGAATTTGTATCTAATCTCCGTCCAGAAGATTTAATCAAGCGTTTTGGTGATAGTACTAGTAATAGCTAACAATTTTAGATTGGGGATTTTGGATTTTGGATTCGGGTTATGCTGCTACAAGTATTCTTCTCTAAACTTCCCACTAATTAATCTAAAATCTAAAATCTAAAATCCAAAATTAGAAAAATGCGATACCGACGCTTCGGGAAAACAAATCTACATTTATCAGTGTTTTCTTTGGGAACAATGCGCTATCTGGCTTCACTTGCTAATGCAAGACTAACTATTACTGAAGCGGTAGCGCAAGGGATTAATCATATCGAAACTGCTAGTGGTTATGGCAAAAGTGAGGAATATTTGGGTGAAGTACTTAAAACCCGATTGCCTGTATCTCGCGATAAATTGTATATCACTAGCAAAATCCCACCCACAGTTGATGCTGATTCGATGCGTCGGTGTATCGACAAATCTTTACAGCGATTGCAGCTAGATTATCTGGATTGTTTGGCTATTCACGGCTTAAATACCTGGGAGCATCTAGATTGGGTGCGGGCTGAAAATGGCTGTATGCAAGGAATACGAGAAGCTGTTACTGATGGTAGAGTACGTCATGTCGGTTTCTCTACTCATGCACCCTTAGAAATAATTTTGGCGGCGATAAATACAGATTTTTTTGAATTTGTCAATCTGCATTATTACTATTTTTTTCAGCGTAATGCCGCTGCGGTTGAGTTAGCAGCAGAAAAAGACATGGGCATTTTTATTATTTCTCCTGCGGATAAAGGAGGAAGATTATATACACCATCAGATAAATTAAAACAATTAACTTATCCGTTTTCTCCCTTAGAATTAAACTATCGTTTTTTACTCAGTGACTCTCGTGTAACAACTCTGAGTGTCGGTGCTGCAACTCCTGACGAATTAATCGAACCTTTAAAAGTTGCTGATCATGATGGAGAACTAAAATTAGCAGAAATTACAGTATTTAAAAGATTAGAAAATCATCAAGATACAGTTTTAGATACTGAAAAATGCAGTCAGTGTTATGAATGTTTACCATGTCCCGAAAATATTAATATTCCCGAAGTATTACGACTGCGGAATTTAGCTGTAGCATACGAGATGACGGATTACGGAAAATATCGTTACGGTATGTTTGAAAATGCTGGACATTGGTTTCCTGGAATGAAAGGTAGTCGGTGTACCGAATGTGGGGAATGTTTACCGAAGTGTCCATCTAAGTTAGATATTCCTGCTTTGTTGAAAGATACTCATCAAAGATTGAACGGCAAAGAAGGGAGAAGATTGTGGGAGTGAAGAGGTAAAGAGATTATTAGTAATAAATTAAAAGACAATTATTTCAGTTATAAAGCGTATATCCCTTCTTCTACCTTCTTGATTCATAAAAGGTGAAATTTGGTTAGTTAATTTAGACGATACAATCACAATGGTGTTATCTGACTTCCCTCAACCCGTTATGAAAAGTAACTCCCCACAAATACCCGAACTTCTCGCTCCTGCCGGTAATTGGGAATGCGCGAAAGCTGCTGTCGAAAATGGTGCGGATGCGATTTATTTTGGTTTGGATAAGTTTAACGCTAGAATGCGAGCGGAAAATTTTACCGAAGCTGATTTACCGGAATTAATCAAGTTTCTTCATCTTCGTGGAGTGAAAGGTTATGTTACTTTAAATACGCTGGTTTTCCCTCAAGAACTCAAGCAAGCACAGCGTTATATCAAGTCAATTATTGCTGCTGGAATTGATGCAGTTATTGTTCAAGATGTCGGTATTTGTTGTCTGATTCGCCACATTTCACCAGACTTTCCTATCCATGCTTCTACGCAGATGACGGTGACAAGTGCGGTTGGGGTGGAGTTTGCTAAAGAACTTGGTTGTAATTTGGTGGTGTTAGCAAGGGAATGTTCCATTAAAGAAATTAATCAGATACAGCAGCAAACACAAACTTCTTTACCTTTAGAAGTGTTCGTTCATGGGGCTTTGTGTGTCGCTTATTCCGGACAATGTTTGACTAGTGAGGCTTTAGGAGGACGTTCGGCTAATCGTGGTGAATGCGCTCAAGCTTGTCGGATGACTTATGAGTTAATCGCAGATGGGGAAACTGTAGATTTAAGCGAACCTACTCCGTATGGGCTTCGCGATCGCAAATATCTGCTTAGTCCTCAAGACTTATCTGGATTGGAAGTTTTGCCGGATTTGGTTAAGTCTGGGGTGAGTTGTTTGAAAATTGAAGGACGTTTAAAGTCACCGGAGTATGTGGCAAATGTGACAAAGGTTTATCGGGAAGCGTTAGATAGCTTAAAAGTCAAAGGTCAAAGGTCAAAGGTTGAGGATTCGTCTCAAAATTCCAAGCAAAAATACAATCTGGAAATGGCTTTTTCGCGGGGAATTTATACAGGATGGTTCAGTGGAATCAACAATCAAGAATTAGTTCACGCTCGATTTGGTAAGAAGCGTGGGGTTTATTTGGGAAAAGTTACCCGGATTCACAATGAAAAGGTGACAATTTGTAGAGACGTTATACATAACGTCTCCCCAGGTAACGTCTCCCCAGGTAAGGTTTCTACACACAACGTCCTGATAAAACCCGGTGATGGTGTGGTGTTTGATTGCGGACACCCGGAAGCGAAGGAGGAAGGAGGTAGAATTTATGCGGTGGAAAATCAAGGTAAAGATGTTCTATTGACTTTTGGTAAGGGTAATTTAAATTGGCAACGAATTCATCTTGGTGATAAATTATGGAAAACTTCAGATCCAGAACTTGATAAGCAGTTACGACAAAGCTTTGCGGGAGATAATCCGAAGTTTCAACGTCCGATTGATCTAGAAGTGCATGGGGAATTAGGACAAAAATTGGTTGCTATTGCTCGTGATCAAATTGGTCATGTGGTGCAGGTTGAATCTGAAATTGCACTGGTACAAGCCCATAATAAACCTTTAACAACAGAAAGATTACAAGAACAATTTGCACGTTTGGGCAACACACCTTTTTATTTAGAGGACTTGACAAATTGCATCAAAGATGAATTGATGTTACCAGTTAGTGAATTAAATAAAATGCGTCGGCAAATCGTCGCTCAATTAGAAGAATTGCGAAGTCAACCAAAACGGTGGGTAATTAATGAAAACGCTTCTTTCAAAGATTTACTTCCTGCTGTTAATTCCTCTACTATTAATAATTCTCCAAATTTAATAGTTTTAGTTAGAAACCTCAAGCAATTAGAAGCAGTATTAACAACCGGAATTACAACTATATATTGCGAATTTGAAGACACCAGAAAATATAAACAAGCTGTAGAACAGGTCAAAGGTCAAAGGTTAAAGGTTAAAGATGGTTTTTTCCATCCTCAAATTTTCGTTGCTCCTCCGAGAATTACAAAGCCTTCGGAAAATTGGATTTTACAACAAGTAATTAATTCTCATGCTGATGGTTATTTGATTCGCAATTATGACCATTTAAAATACTTTGCTGACGAAAAATGTATCGGGGATTTTTCGTTAAATGTAGCTAATCCGTTAACAGCAAATTACTTTAAAAATAAGTTTAATTTACAACGTCTAACTGCATCTTACGACTTAAATATTCATCAACTCCAAGATTTATTAAAAAGTTCGCCTCCCGATTGGTATGAAGTGACAATACATCAACATATGCCGATGTTTCACATGGAACATTGTGTTTTTTGTGCTTTTCTTTCCGATGGAACCGACTTCCGCAATTGTGGAAGACCTTGTGAACAATATGAGGTAAAAATTAAAGATAGAGTCGGAACGGAACACGTTTTACAAGCTGACGCTGGTTGTAGAAATACAGTATTTAACGGTACCGCTCAAACTGGTGCGGAATACGTAAATAAACTTTTAGAATTGGGTTTACAACACTTTCGCATTGAATTCGTGAACGAAAGTCCTCAAGAAGTTGAGCAAACTATATATAAATATCAACAGTTAATTAATGGGGAAATAAAAGGTTCACAATTGTGGCGAGAATTGAATTTGCAAAGTCAATTGGGTGTGACTCG
>JBHJOU010000439.1:0-3816 GCA_050329355.1 Rivularia sp. (in: cyanobacteria) | reverse complement strand
AAAAAGTTTATCTTGGGGAGAATTACTGATTCATGGCATTAATGGAAACTCGCACCGAACCAATGGTGCTGAACATGGGACCGCACCATCCTTCGATGCACGGGGTTTTACGTCTAATCATGACTTTAGACGGTGAAGACGTAGTAGATTGCGAACCCGTTATCGGCTATTTGCACCGGGGAATGGAAAAAATCGCCGAAAACCGTACTAACATTATGTACGTTCCCTACGTGAGTCGGTGGGATTATGCAGCCGGAATGTTCAACGAAGCCGTTACCGTTAACGCACCGGAAAAATTAGCGAATATCGAAGTTCCCAAACGCGCTAGCTACATCCGCGTCATCATGTTGGAATTGAACCGCATCGCAAACCATCTACTGTGGTGGGGTCCATTCATGGCTGATGTCGGCGCGCAAACTCCCTTTTTCTACCAGTTTCGCGAACGGGAGATGATTTATGATTTATGGGAAGCCGCTACAGGTTATCGGATGGTTAATAACAACTACTTCCGCATCGGTGGTGTAGCGGTTGATTTGCCTTACGGTTGGGTAGATAAATGTATGGAATTTTGTGAATACTTTTTACCCAAAGTAGACGAATATGAACGTTTAGTGACTAAAAACCCCATATTCCGCCGTCGTGTCGAAGGAATTGGTGTAATTACTCGCGAACAAGCGATAAACTGGGGATTATCCGGTCCAATGTTACGCGCTTCTGGGGTGAAGTGGGATTTGCGTAAAGTTGACCATTACGAATGTTATGACGATTTCGACTGGGATGTACAATGGGAAACCGCTGGCGACTGTTTTGCTCGCTATGTGGTGAGAATGAAGGAAATGCGCGAATCAGTCAAAATCCTCAAGCAAGCCCTTAAAGGGCTTCCTGGTGGTCGCTATGAGAACTTGGAAGCTCTTCGGATGCAGGAAGGTAAAAAGTCCAAGTGGAACGATTTTGAATATCAATACATTGCCAAAAAAGTTGCTCCTACCTTTAAGATTCCTAAAGGTGAAATCTATTCCCGCATAGAAAGCGGTAAAGGTGAATTAGGAATTTATTTAGTTGGTGATGATAACGTATTTCCTTGGCGTTGGAAAATTCGTCCAGCAGATTTTAATAACCTGCAAATTTTACCCGAATTATTAAAAGGTGTAAAAGTAGCAGATATCGTTGTGATATTGGGTAGTATCGATGTAATTATGGGTTCCGTTGACAGATAATTTCAATTTTGGATTTGAGATTTTAGATTTTGGATTTTTATATAAGATTCAAAATCTAGAATCTTTTATTTTGAGTATTGAGAATTTAGTTCCCCGACTTCTTGAAGAAGTCGGGGATCTGAACACCGGGGATTTGAACGCCGTGATTTCTCACAAATAAAATAGGATTGCGATAGTTGTTCGGAGTTAGTTTTCCCCGACTTCCGCAATGCTACGTTTGGGACTTTGAAACATCAATCCAAAACATAAAATCAAAAACCTTGTGATTTCTCTAATAATCTTTTTATTTTTCTTTCCTGCTTGTCTTGGTATATTAAGACAAGTTATTTTGAGTACGGAATTAAGCCATCAATTATTAGCTTTGGCAATATTTTTATTGTGTATAGAGCAAGCCAATATGGCAAATCATGATTTACAAAAAGTCGCTGATGCTAAACAACAAGTTAAAGATGCTCGCTTGAATTATTTCCAAATAATTACTATTGTGACAATTATCATTGAATTAATCGGCTTTTATCTATCATCAATCTGGTTAGGATGGGGTTCCATTGTAATTTTATTCAGCTTAATATGGTTTAACTTATTTGCTAATATCAAAATTAATAGTTCATCAGAAAATATTATTCAAACTTGGAAAATCAGCGAACGTCTACCAGTTTTAGTTGCGGATATAGTTGGATTACTATTAATTAGTATGTGGATATTAAATATTGGTGATTTTGGCATATCTTTGGGGCTTTTTGCAATGACTATACTTTACTGTAGTATTAAATTATTTTTGTTTTTTACTTTGTTATCGACAAGATTACTGATTCAATAACCACCCTAGATGGAGAGAAAAGAGAGATGAACAAGTAACATCAAATCTGTTGGCATCACAACGATACATTTTTTGAACGCAAAGGAGCGCAAAGGTAAACGCGAAGGTTCGCAGAGTTTTTTTTTGATTCGATTCATTCATATATAATTCCAATGTAAGCGGAAAAAATATAACTCTTTAAATATTATGCCTAGATAATTGGTAGTGCAATTTTTTTTATGAGACTGTCTTATAACCAAAAATAATAAATAAATATAATTAAACTCAACATGGAACACAATCCCCAACTTTACCAAGAAATCACTAACCGCATCACCAAAAGTCCTCAACAACGAATCACTTTCGCCGAATATATGGAATTGGCATTATATCACCCAGAATATGGCTATTATTCCCAAAACGCGACAAATCTAGGGAAAGAAGGTGATTTCTTTACCTCCGTACATCTTGGTGCTGACTTTGGTGAAATGTTAGCAATTCAATTCATTGAAATGTGGGAAATATTGGGTAAACCAGAACATTTTTCATTAATAGAAATGGGTGCTGGACAAGGACATTTAGCAGCAGATATTATTAGCTATATTAAAGGAGAATATCCCGATTTTCTCCAAGCATTAAAATATATAATCATCGAAAAATCACCTGGCTTAAAACAGCTTCAACAACAACGGTTAAAAGAATTTGCAGTTAGCTGGTGTAACTTAGAAGAAATACCAAATAATTCTGTGACTGGATGCTTTTTTTCAAATGAATTATTAGACGCTTTCCCCGTACATCAATTCATCTTAGAAAACGGAGAATTCCAAGAGATTTATGTAACGATAAAAGCAGAACATGAAACAGGGGAATTATTTACAGAAATTGCAGATAAACCTTCTACACCAGAACTTGTTAACTATTTAAAATTGTTAGAAATTGACATTAATAAATATCCTTCCGGATATCGCAGCGAAATTAATTTAGCCGCTTTAGAATGGTTAGGTGTAATAGCAAACCGTTTGCAACGCGGGTATGTGTTAACAATTGATTATGGTTATACTCAAAACCGTTACTACAATCCCAGACGGGATAAAGGAACCTTACAGTGTTACACTCGACATCATCGCCATAATGACCCCTACATTAACATTGGAAAACAAGATATTACCGCTCACGTTGATTTTACAGCCTTAGAAAAAAATGGCGATCGCACTAATTTACAAAAAATTGGTTTAACCCAGCAAGGATTGTTTTTAATGGCTTTAGGATTAGGTGAACGTGTAGCGACATTATCCCAATCAAAACAACCTTTATCTACTTTACTGCAACGGCGCGACTCATTACACCAACTTTTAGATCCTTTAGGGCTTGGTGGTTTTCATGTTTTGGTTCAAGCCAAAGGACTAAAAGTCACAGAAATATCTCAACCACTTAAAGGCTTTATTCAACCACTGTAAGCCTAAATAAGCGTAAATCTGAAAAATTAACCTCAAAACTTCCAAAATTCCAAAATTCCAAAATTCCAAAATTATTTATTTTATAATCGCGATCGTTGATCTACCATAACAGTAATTGCAACACTATATAAACATAACAAAGGTAATAATTATGTCTACTCATGACTTATTAATGTTAATTGGATTGCTTACTCCCGGAATATTGCTTTCAGTGATAATTATGGTGACATTTGCCGCTGGAGGCTAAGAAAAAGTTAGGAGTTAGGAGTTAGGAGTTAGGAGTTAGGAGTTAGGAGTTAGGAGTTAGGAGTTAGGAGTTAGGAGTTAGGAGTTAGGAGTTAGG
>JBHJOU010000422.1:0-12684 GCA_050329355.1 Rivularia sp. (in: cyanobacteria) | reverse complement strand
CTACAGAGTGCGGTTGAGTGTTTACGATACTGGTGGAAACGGTACTTTTGCGGAGGAAATAGTAGATGTTGCGGGTGAATTGAAGCTGGGTAACTTCCGGTTGTCGTTTACGGATTTGGAAGTACCCGTAACTGGTATTCCGATTACTTTGACTAGAACTTATGACACGTTAACTAGTAATGATACGGATGACTTTGGTTACGGCTGGCGGATGGAGTTTAGGGATACTGATTTGAGGACTAGCTTGGGTAAACCCAGTGAAGAAGATGAAATTCTGGGTAGGCTGCCAGCGTTTAAGGATGATACAAGAGTATACATTACCTTACCTGGTGGTAAGCGAGAAGGATTTACGTTTAAACCCAGCATTGACCCAGTATCTAAGTTCTTAAGAGGTGCAGCTTCAAGCGCAGGTGCGGATGGTTACGACCCAAATATTTACCGTCCCGAATTTGAAGCGGATGATGGTGTTACCAGTACGCTGACTGTTAAGGATGAGCGGATTATTCGCAACAACGGTACCTCGGAATTCTTTGGAATATCTGGTAGTGGGTACAATCCAGCGGACAGCTTGTTTGGTAGTACTTATATACTGACTACCAAAGAAGGAATTGAGTATGAGATTGATGGGAATAGTGGTGATTTACTGTCCGTTACTGATACTAACGGTAATACGTTGACTTATACGGATGAAGCGGTAACAAGTTCTACTGGGCAAAAGATTACTTTTGCTCGTGATGCCGAAGGTCGAATTACTTCTGTTAAAGACCCGGAGGGTGAGCTTGTCAAGTATGAATATGATGATAATGGGGATTTGGTAAGCGTTACCGATCGGGAAGAGAATGTGACGCGGATGGAATATAATCCAGAGCGCGAGCATTACTTAGATAAGATTATTGACCCGTTGGGTAGAACTGGTGCGCGGAATGAGTATGGGGAAGATGGAAGGCTGAAGAAGATATTTGATGCCAATGGTAATCCAGTAGAGTTGGATTTTGACCCAGAAAATTCAATTCAAACTGTTAAAGATGCGTTGGGTAATCCAACTACCTATGAATATGACGAGCGGGGTAATATTGTCACGGAAATTGATGCTGTAGGTAAGATTACCAAGCGCCGGTATAATGACAATAACAATGTAGAGGTTGAAACCGTAATTACAGATGAAACGGGTCCTGCTGGCTACGTTACTACCTATACTTATGACAGCGAAGGTAATCAGTTAACAGAAGAAGACCCGTTAGGTAACATTACCAGGTACACTTACAACTCTTTGGGTCAAGCTTTAACTAGAACTAATCCACTAGGTCATACGACAACTTATAACTACGACCGTCGCGGTAACTTGCAGTCTATTAAAGATGCAGAAGGGAACTCGGCAAGTTTCAGTTATGACTTTGAAGGGAATCTTAAATCAATTACCGAAGGTGAAAACGATATCACTCGCTTTGAATATGACGATAATGGCAATCGTATTTTAGAAGTTGATGCTTTGGGTAATGAAACTGAGTTCAAGTACGACGACAACGGGAATGTAGCACAACAAATTACAAAGCTAACAACACCGGAAGGGGTACGCACGCTAGTAGCGACAAAAACCTATGATAACGAAGGACGCATCACTTCATTATTAGATGCAGAAAACAATCTCACTCAATATGAGTACGATGCAAATGGCAATCAAGCAGCAATAATAGATTCTTTAAATCGGCGTACAGAATACAGTTACGATGAAAATAACAAGATAACCCAAACTGTTTTCCCCGATGATACACCTGACAACCCCTTAGATAATCTAAGAACTAAAGTAGAATACAACGCAGTAGGCAATCAAACCTCAATTACTGATACAGCAAATCGAATTACTCAACCAAAATATGATGCGCTTAACAGAGTTACTGAAATAATTTATCCAGATACAACACCCGATAATTTACTGGATAACCCACGCATAAACAACGAATACAATCAACTCGGTCAAATCATCGCTTCAACTGATAACCGAGGTATTCGTACAGAGTATGAGTATGATGCTGCTGGTCGTAGAACTGTTATCCGCAACAAATATCAAGGAAACGATGTAGAAAACAAAACTGAATATGATGCAGCAGGGAGAGTAATAGCAGAAACTAATGCTCTAAATCACACAACAAAATATGTTTACGATGCCCTTGATAGAGTAATTGAAACAATTTTTGCAGATGGTACTAAAGTAAAGACTAGTTATGATGCTTTTGGTAACGTTGTAACTCAAACAGACCAAGAAGGACGAACAACTAGTCATGAATATGATGCTTTAGACCAATTAAAAGCAGTTGTAGATGCTAAAAATAATCGCATTGAATATGACTATGACGAAGCAGGCAATTTAATTCACCAAAAAGATGCCAATAGTCATATAACTCGTTTTGAATATGATGGATTGGGTAATCGAAAAGCAACAGAAAGACCATTAGGTCAACGCTCGGTTGCAGTTTACGATGAAGCCAGCAAGATAATCAGCGCTACAGATTTTAACGGTGACACCATTACCTACGAATACGATAAACTTGACCGTCTCATAACTAAGAATTTTGTTGATGAAGGTACAAAGGTAGAAGTAACTTACGCCAAGTCAGGGAAACCAGAAACGTATAAAGATGAGCGGGGTACAACTACTTACACATATAACGAACAAGACCAACTTCTCTCTCGAACCGAACCAGACGGTACTACCATTACTTACACCTACAATCAAAAAGGTCAAATTGAAACAGTAACAACTTCTAATAATACTGTTGGCTATACTTATGACGAATGGGGACGTTTGGATACGGTAACAAGCCAAGAGGGAGTGACTGATTACGACTTTGATATTGTTGGTAATTTAATTACCACTGAATTTGCTAATAATGTTGTCGAAGAACGTAGTTATGATGATTTGAACCGATTAATAGGTGTTACTAACACTGATGCTGACAGTAATATTCTTTCAAGCTACACTTACACTCTTGATAAAGTTGGACACCGCACAGTTATTGAGGAACTTAACGGTAGAAAAGTAGAGTATGATTACGATGAATTGTATCGATTGATTGAAGAAACTATTACTGACCCAATTAATAGCAATCACCTTATAAGTTATGGCTATGATAATGTTGGAAATCGCTTAACTCGTAATGATTCTGTTGGTGGAATAACAACCTATATTTATGACGATAACGATAGGTTACAAAGCGAAACAATTGCTGGATTAGAAACAATTTACGGATATGACAATAATGGTAATGTTATTAGCGTTGTCAATCCTCAGCAACAAGTAAATTATGATTGGAATTCGGAAAATCGCTTAATTGCTGCCACCACTATAGACTCTACCGGAAATCATAATATCCAATATCAGTACGATGCTAATGGTGTCCGCGTTGCTTCAATTGTTGATGGAGAAGAAACACGTTATTTGATTGATGCAAATCGTTATTATCCTCAAGTTTTGGAGGAATATAAACCAACAGGAGAAGTAATAAAGAATTATACCTATGGCTCCAGTTTGCTTTCGCTTTCACAAGATAATGAATCTTCTTTCTATCTCTACGATGGATATAGCGGTGTACGACAAGTTAGCAATGAATTAGGAGAAATCACCGATACCTATTCTTATGATGCCTACGGTAGGCTATTAAATTCGACTGGCACTACAGAGAATGACTACTTATACCAAGGCGAACAATTCGACTCTAACCTTGATTTACAATACCTAAGAGCAAGGTATTATGACCCGAACACTGGGCGTTTTGTTAGTGTTGATCCGGTAGAAGGTTCCTTAGAACAACCAATGTCTCGTCATCGGTATATTTACGGCAATGATAATCCGGTGACTTATATTGACCCCAGTGGAGAATCTGCTCTACTGGCTCTCAATGATGTGTGGTTTACCACAATCAATACATTAATGACAACCCTTTCCAGCGCTGCTGTGCTAGGAAGAGTTGTATCAATTGCTACTGGTTTAGCTGCTACTGCTGGTGCTATTAGTACCGCTGCTATTGCATACAGTTATTGGAGAAGAAGAAGCGAAGGAGGAATTAGGTGGACTGGTGATTTCAATTTAGCTAAGATACCTTCTTATGGAGCTCTTCCTGGAAGTCCTAGTGCAGCTTTTGGATTGGCTCAACTACAATCTCAGGGAGATGCTGGAGAATTTGTTGATGTTTCAGCAACTGGATTAAGTTATTCATTATTGCCTCCTGTTTTACCAAAATTTCCAGTTCCACTGCCTACATACTCAACGTATAAGGTAGATTTAAAAGGACCGAACATTGCAAAAGCAATTAGTACCCCTGGCGCATCCAATAGAGGAGCATTATTCGGTCCTTTTATATTCAGTACCTTAAAATTTACTTGGCCTTATATATTGCCAGAGGCTTGGGAATTTAGAAATGTTACAGATGGAGTGTTACAATTTGGATTTGGTATAGGAACAGTCACAAAGGCAAGTAGAATTGCTGACGGTAGTTTTTATGACGGAACAACATTTTCACCATTAGATGCTTCATTCGCTATAGGATTATCTGTACCTGGGAAGTAAATCAAAACTTGGAGTCAGCTTCCCTAAGAGCAATAATTAGCTAAATTAAAGAAAGAACCTACAATATGACTATTGAAGCTTTAATATTCTATGTATGGCTTGTAGCAGCGGCAGCTTTTGTTATCTGGCGTATGCTTACCAGCCCTATTACAGAAGTACATGATGCGGTGATGAATGATGATATTGAGGCTGTGAGACTTTACTTGGCAAAAGGTGCCAATGCAGATATCAAGAAAGGTCAAGGGGTTACACCATTGTGTCTGTTATCTGATACAACAGGTAATAAAGAAATTGCAGAACTTCTAATTGCAAAGGGAGCTGATGTTAACGAGGGAATAGATAAAGAAGATGGTGTAAATCCATTGTTGTCAGCAGCAATTAACAATCATTTAGAACTTGTTGAATTTCTTATTGCTAGCGGAGCTAGGATTGGACTCCATTTTGCCGTTTTGAAAGGAGATATTAATACTGTCAGGAATTATCTGGAGCAAGGTATTTCTATTAATACTAAACGTAATCGGGGGATGACTCCGCTTCATCTTGCAGCATTAGGCAATCATAAAAAAATAGCAGAATTATTGATTGAGTATGGCGCTGATATTAATTTTTACACCCCAGCTAGTGAAACACCTTTGCATCAAGGAGTTAGGCGCAATCATAGAAAAGTTGTAGAGTTATTAATTGATCGAGGAGCAGACTTAAATCGTATTGGCAAAATAGGCACGCCATTGCATTTGGCAGTCTCTAACAATAATAGAGAAATGGTAAAATTTCTAATTAGAAAAGGAGCAGATATTAACAAATTAGAAGGAAGCGTCCCTTCCCCATTACATCTAGCAGCAGAGAAAGGATACCTTGATATTGCAGAACTGCTAATAGCAAGTGGTGTTCAAGTTAATGTAAGTAAACAACCTCCTGATGAAACTCCATTGCACTATGCTACGAGAAAAGGTCACTTAGAGATGACTGAGTTACTTATTAGTCATGGTGCAGACGTTAATAGTAGAAGCTTGTTCGGTGTTACTCCTTTAAGTAATGCAAAAAGTTATCCAGAAATTACAGCTTTATTACTAAATAATGGTGCAACAGATTATGGATTAGTAGATTAATAATGAAAAAGGTGATCGCACTTTTCTATCCTCATCTTAAATCGCCGCAATGCCACTATTCTACCAATGGGGCAAAGGTCATCTACCACCTATGATGAAGTTAGTAATATCGCTTCTGTAACTGATTTCAACAACGACACTATCGAATACGATTACGATTCACTAAACCGAATGATTGTCAAGCGGTTCCCAGACACAACCGCTGTTGAGTACAGTTACAGAATACAGTTACGACGACAACGGTAATACATTAACTAGCACCCGCATAGAAGGGCAAACAATAGCTGAACAAACGATTTATGACTGGGATTACGAAAACCGATTAATCCAAGCAGATACTGAAACTGCAAATGCTATCACTCAAAGCACTTATCAATACAATGCTAACGGTATTCGGGTTGCTGCAACTACTGACGGACAAGAAACTCGTTACTTAATTGATACTAACCAGCCCTATGCTCAAGTAATTGAAGAATACAGCCCCAACGGTGATGTACTTGCTTACTATACTTATGGAAACGACTTAATTTCTCAAGTTAGAGTAGGACAGCAATCCTTCTACCACGTTGATGGATTGGGTAGTACCAGAGCTTTAACGGATAGTAGTGGTAATGTTAGTGACACTTATACCTACGATGCTTATGGTGAATTGATCGCATCTACTGGTGATACAGAAAACAATTATCTTTATACGGGAGAGCAATATGACTCGAATTTAGGTGAGTATTACTTGAGAGCAAGGTATTATGACCCAAGTGTAGGAAGGTTTACAGCTTCTGACCCGTTTGAAGGAGTGTTTACTGAGCCGTTGTCTTTAGCAAAGTATCCTTATGTACATGGTAATCCTGTTAATGCAACTGACCCGACTGGACTTTTTCTTCTTAGTGGTTACTTCAATACTCAGAACGAGCTTCAAAAACTCAATGCTGCTTATACTCAAGCATTTTTAAGTACTATTGGTAGTCGTGTTGCCCAAGCAGGTGGTATCATTGGCTCAACAATATTAGCGCGTGCGAGTAGCATTGGAACCAAAATGTACGCTAACGACTGATTCCTGTGATAACGATAAAATTTCTATCTTCCTCAATGCTTCACTAGAGACGAGAATTCAGGCTTAGAGCGGATTATTCCTGTGATAAAAATTGTTATCACAGGAACAGTTGAATTTTAGTGTAACGGCTCAAACTCAATGACAGTAAGCATCTTGGGCTTAACCTACATTCTTGTTCCAATGCTACTCACGGGCGCTAAATTACTCGATTATGCTTCCAGGGGCTGACAGCTTTTGGGTATAGTGACAAATAAATGCAAGCAGTGAATCATATCTTTCCAAACCTTCAATTCTACTGAAACATCATTCAAAGCGCAAAGACGTGCTAAGCGTAGCGAATCATCTTTTTTTGTATTTGTGTTTACCAGAGATAAATGGTGTTTCCTCCCTTTATAATATTACTCCTCAATCAACGCTTCAATTTGATCTAGCAGTTTTTCTAAAGCAGAAAGCTTTTTAGGGTTGTCCCAAACTTTAGACTTTTGCAAGCGCGGTAGTGCAACTTTGTAGCGCTCTTTGAGTGGATGCGCTGGTGCTGCTCCAAAGTTAGCTGCTTTAACACGTTCGTTGATTTGAACTAAGGACAAGTTTTCTGCAATCGCTACTTCTATTAAATCATGCCGTTTCTGCTCGTCTTTAACTTTGGCAATCGCACGCGCTTTGGTGTACTCCAATTTACCTTGACGCAAGACGGATAGCACTGCGTCCGGCAATGTAAGCAGGGGTAGGCGATTCTTGACAAACGAATCCCATTTCATTCGTCCTACCGATGCGAATAACTCTTCAATAATCAAATGAAGAGAATTACCCATAACGTTATGGGTAATTTTCCCTGACTGCTCATTTTCCATTTTTTGCAGCAGTTTTATGGCTTCGATATAGCTTGTATCCAACTGCATTGCTAACAGTTCCAAAATCCCCTCAGTTTCTTCTAAAGGATTGAGGTCTTCGCGCTGGAGGTTTTCGACCAAGCGTACTTTATGGGTAACGGCATCATCCATCTCGCGGACGATTACGGGTACTTCGGTTAGTCCCGCCATTTGGGCGGCTTTGAAACGGCGTTCCCCGGCAACCAACTCGTAGTTGTTTTTTGGTAAAGGGCGCACTAAGAGCGGTTCGAGAATTCCCAGTTCTTGTATTGATGCTGATAGTTTTTCTAATTTATTGGGGTCGAAATAACGCCGGGGTTGGGATGGGGGTAATTTGATGAGTGCGATAGCTATGCTCGACGGCGTGTCAGAAAGGTTTTCGCTATCAGTGCTTGCAGCCCCCGAACCAAGTAAAGCGGAGACACCTTGGAGTTTGCTGGTATAGGGTTGTTTTCTCTTAGTTGTTTTAGTAGTTGTTTTATTATTCACGGTAGTTTCTCTAAACTAGAAGCAATTTTTTTCATTACAGAACATGCTAGATGTTTGGGATTCGTTATAGCTAAGGGTAAGCGAGCTTCACTAGCATCGGCAAAAGCGATTGTTTTGGGTATGGGGTCAAAAACTGTAGCTAGGGGTGATAATTGTTCTTTAATTGCCTCATACGTCCGACTTTCTTGAGCGGTACGGGCATCATACATTGTAGGAATAAAACCAGCAATCGCTAAAGTTGGATTTGCACCTTTTCTCAGTGAGGCGACGGTTTTGAGTAATAAATCGGTTCCTTGAAATGATTTGAACTGGCACTGAATTGGGACTAAAATGTGAGTCGCTGCCACTAAGCTAACTACGCTCAAAATACCGAGAGATGGGGGACAGTCAATGAGAATGTAGTCGTATTTATCTAGTACGGGAGCAAGTGCATTTTTTAGTCGCATCTCGCGCATGAGTGCTGCAACTAATTCGAGTTCGGCAGCGCTGAGATTGATGTTAGCAGGAGTAAAGGACATACCGTGAAGAAGTTCTGGGTACACGGGTAAGTCTTCTTCTCCCACCACTGCTTCGTATATGGTAGCCTTCTGATTTTCCGGTGCAAGACCCATAAATGTTGTTAGGGATGCTTGCGGGTCCATGTCTATAAGTAGGACGCGATTTTTCTTTTTTTGGGCGAGGTGGTAGCCCAAGTTCATCGTTAAACTTGTCTTACCCACTCCTCCGGATTGGTTAAATAAGGCAATAATGTGGGTTTTGGTCACGAGTTATATGTTGCGCTTCGTAATAAATATAAAATAGATGAATGATTTACGCCAAATTTTAGCGCTGTCAGGTGCTGTAATACAACTGGTTCAGGAAAGAAATTTTATTCCAGACTCATATCTTCAAAGAGATTTTTTAGTAGTATTTGGAGTTTCGGTAGGGTGTAAGCGTTTATGCTTAACACGGGTTTACTTGAACCACCGGCGCTGCGGTAGCGATTGCCACTACTCGAATGCTACGGCACACGCAGGCTTTTTCTCTGCGGATTTGAATACCATCCCAGCACCAACCCTTCAAAACCATCACATTCGTTTTTGATTTTCTTTAAGTAAAAACTGCTCGTATTCTTCAGCAGATGCTAGCTTCTTCAAAAGTTTCGCCTTGTAAGCACGAGTTTGTTCTAATTGATTTTGTATGTAATCGGTTTCCAAAAACTCTTTTACATTTTTATCTTGTTGTTCAATAGATAAAAATCCTACGGTGGCAGTTGGTTCAAGTTCGTCCATTCGCTTCCACCTTGCGAGTTGTTCGGGTGTAGGTTGGTAAGAGGAAGACTGTGACATATGCTATTACCTTATTTAATCAAAAGTTGTAGAATTTCTTTTTTGTTCAAGGTCAAGGAGAAACATGGATGCTGCATTATAAGTAAGTATCATGTCCCCAGAAGCATCAGTTTCAACAAATCCGATGTCTTGATAAAATTTTCTTGCATCTGGAATTGGAATTAACTTTAATATGCTAGGCAAGCCTTCATTTCTACTTTCCAAAATTATACCTTCAACTAACGATGTCGCCGCACCTTTTCTTCTTTCTAATTGTGGGTATTCGATTGTATTCCAGGGACTGTTTGTAAGGCTTTCTATTTCCAAACAATCTATTAGTTCTTCATCAATCAAAATTGATGTTTCTTGAATTATACAGACAGCAGCTAATAGATTTTGGTCATCTATTACGCTTCTAAATAAATCTTCTTTCTCTAATAAATCATTAGTGATTTCTCTTGTCTTCGATATACATCTATAGAAGTCAGTGTTGCGAGCGTTTTCTCTATTTCCCTCATAATATGTGTCAACGTATTCCCGGATTTTATTACCCCAAAAACTTAAACCTTGTTGAATTTCTCCTGTAACGCCAATAACATATCTAAATTCGTTCATTCTAAATACTAAGTAATATATTTATTCCATTGTTCTTAAATAAAATTAACATGAATACACAACAGTAAAATTATTTTTTGATAGAGGTAAGATGCGCTTGTGATATGCTTTCTCATAGCGTTTTTCAAAATCTTATTGTTGGTTAAAGAGCTAGTAGAATCTTCTCCAAAGTAGGGCGTGCTAGTTCACAAGAAGCGCGAGGAGAAAGTACTGTAATTCCAATAACACTTTCTAGGAATTTCTTCCCCACCATATCAATTTCACTCTCTTGTTTTCTGCCACGGTAACAGTAGTGGGTAATCGCGCCCCTCGGAGCGGGCGCTGCGGTAGCAGATTGCCACTACTCACTAGTAACAGTTTCTGGTTCTTTTAATTCTTTTGGCTTTTTCTCAAAAATTGGTGTTAGTGCGTATACAACTTTTATTACGCCAGCAGGGAGTTCTTAGATAGAAAGAAGGCTGACCCCATATTGAGAAGAAAAGCATCGTACTACAGTCTCAAAAAGGTGTGCTGTGGTGAATGTTTGGGTCTTCGCGAAAGGATGATTTCACCGACGATTCTTTATTTGGTGGTGATAGTATTGATAGCGATGCTACCGCGCCACGCACTTGGTCTTCTTTTACTTCCAAATATTTATACAATTCGTCTAGGGTACGGTGTCCGCTTATCTCTTGAATGATTCGTAAGGGGATGCCAGCATTACTCATTTGGGTAAGTGCGGTACGGCGGAAGCTATGAGAACTTACACCTTCAATGCCGATACGATTACAGGCTTTTTTTAATATCCATTGGGCTGAATCTTGGTGTAAGTATGTGTCGCAACGATTACCGTATATGTAGCCGGGGAAGAGATACAGGTTGTCTTCTCGCGGTTGATACTCTACTAGTCTGCGCCGTAAGTCTTCTATAATAGGTACGCAGCGGGTAGCAAGTTTACCTTTTGTAGTACCTTTTCTAAAAAGTAGTTCTGGTCGTACTCTTCCTTTGCGGTCGTACACATCGCGCTTTCTTAATTGTACTGCTTCTGACACTCTACACGCTGTATAGAGCATTACGGCGTACAAAGCTCGGTCGCGCTCGTTGGAGTTTTGCGCGGAGAATAAGTCTTCTATTTCTTCTGGGGTCAGTATTTTTGCCTGCCCGTGACCATCTATTTTCAATTTTCTTGGGATGCACCGACAACACTCCATTATCCCGTCTTCTTGCTCACATTAAACACAACCATTATTTTTAATGGTTATGCACAAGGCAGCAATCACGTTTATTTGTCAATAAAATCGTCTTATCGCGGTGAATCCGCGAAAGACCCATAAAATAAACTACAGCCGATTTCATTTGAGTGAGGTACAGAATATATTTTTATAAGGCAGGGAGCAGGGAGCAGGGAGCAGGGAGCAGGGGGAGTGTACCTCATTTACCTGAAAAGTGCTGTATTTAAAACGTTTATACCTTTAAAACCCACATTCCGCACCTTAACTGTCACAAAAGTGTTTTTACTGTTTTTTAAAGCAAAACAAAGCATTTATTAATTGCGAATTGACAATTGCTTGGTCATTGTTTACTGCTCAAACTTGATAGGACTACCGTTAAAATGCTCGTAAATCTTGTTGACTTCAAACCAGGAAGGAAGCGTTTTTTCTACTTCAATAAGTTCGTTTCCATGTTCATCTACTAAACCGTGAACAATCTGTACTCGTGATAGTGGGATTTCGCCATCGGCAGAGAATTTTTTGAGTTGAATTGTGCCAGATTTCCGCGCCTCAAATGTCCCTTCAACTGTGCTTTCATTGGTGAAGTAGTGGTTTACTCCAATGAAGTTTTCTTTAGCCTTACGGGTGTCGGTAAGGTGCATGGAAAAGAAAAGGGTTGCTACTTCTTTACAGCTTGGAAGTTTTTTGAGGTTAGTAAATTCGTCAATAATGATTTGCTGTTTTGATTTTGGTTTTTCTTTGATGCGCTGCAACCATCTATCGGTTGCATCTTCTAAAGCCTGTCCGATTTCTTCTTCTGATTCTGCCTTTAAGCTAGCATCAAGAAGTTTCCATACATCCCAATTTTCTCCCGTAGCGTGCCTATCAATTAGCTGATAAATAGGCGCATCAAAGCAGTATTTACGGATAAGTGCTATTGCACCAGCAGTATTAGTTTTACCGCTTCCTTGAGCGCCAATTAACCACAATGGTTTAGCGCTTTTGATAATAGAATATAACCAGCCATCCTCATGTTCTTTTAATTGCTCCAATAACGCTTTTTTACACGCTTCATTACTGTTTTGAGTAGCGTTTGAATCTTCATTATATGATGTTTTACGTTGAATCTTCTCCCTTTCTTTATCAGCTTTGGCTGCATCTCTTCTATTTTCTGCAATCTGCTTTTCTAGTCCAGAGTGTTCGGCATCGCGGGCTTTTAAGTAATCTTCAAGTCCTAATTGGGACTTGACTTGTTCGTTCTCTTCGTCTGTTAGCCCAAGTTCTTGACGTTGCAAAATATCAACTTGGCTTTCTACATTTTTGGTTGTTTCTGTTCTAAGTTTAGTCCTGTGGGTTTTTAGTTCTCTCTTAGAACCCTGTTCTTGCCATAAGCAATAGTTTTCTGTTTTTTCAATTTCATTAAAAAGATAATCGCGTTTTTTAAGACGATTGACTCGAACCAGTAAGCACCCTGTAACGCCCCACAAGCT
>JBHJOU010001020.1:0-7805 GCA_050329355.1 Rivularia sp. (in: cyanobacteria) | reverse complement strand
TCGTTGTTCTCACGCAACTTTAAACCCGTTAAAAGCTTGGTTAGCGCTGACTACAAACGGAATTGTAGTTCTCGATTGCGGTGGTGGTGAGGATTCCGGTAGGTTTGGTTTACCGATTGGTGCGAATGTAGTAGTTGTGGTTGTGGAAGCAACTCCCGATGCGATCGCAATTTCTGAAGATATCCGCGCGATCGATCAAGAATTGGGAATTCCCGTAGTTTACGTTTTAAATAAATGTCTCAATCAGTTTCCCCAAGTTGAAGCTTTTGAAGCGGAACACCGAGATACTATTGTCGGTAAAATTCCTTTTATCCCTAGTATTTATGGTAAAAATCCTCTGGAAGTGTTTGACGAAATTGAACCTATATTTACACCAATGCTTGAGAAAATTCTCGCTCAGAAATTAAGTTCTCCCCAACAACGATGGGAAAGAGTATTAAGATGGCAAGAACGTTTACAGCAACAACGAGAAATGACAAAAAGTCAACCCTTTAGTTTTATTTCTTAACTAAAAAAACTCTACGCTCCTCTGCGCTTACCTTAGCGTTACTCTGCGTTAAAAAAAACCTATAAATTGCCAAACTTCGGACTCCACCACCCTTTGGCTGTGTTGAAATAAACGGCTTCTTTGTGTTTACTATCTTGTCTTGCTTTGGAATCAGAACACCGCAACATCGTTTTATTTTGTCCATCTTTTGTGTAACTATATTCTTCCAAAGGTTTCTTACATACCGGACAAGGATACTTAGTAAGTTTTCCCGGAGATTTTTGATCGGGTGTAGTTTTCTCTGTTTTAGTACCTGGTACTTGCCATGTTTTGTTATAGTCGTTCCAGAATAAAACCACATTTTCACAACCGCTGACACATTTAAGAAAATATTTCTTTTTAACTTTACTGCTCTTAATTTTTGCTAGATAATTATTACACTCAGGACAACGAGTTCTAGATTTTTCATATTCACGCTCAGTTGCTGTTGTTTTCTTTCCATTCGATACAGCAATGGGTACAGTTTTCGCTTTGACTAAAGCTGGTGCAAAGTAATCTTGATTCCAACTTGTGAGATATTTCTGCCAAGGTTCTTTTCCCGAAGCAATACTATCAAGAGCATCTTCCATTTTGGCAGTAAATTCAGTTTTTAATAAATCTGGTAAAGCTTTCTCTAAAAAGTCATCTACCTCAAGACCTAAAGTTGTCGGTTGTAAAATCGCTTTTGTTAACTCCACATAACCACGTTTTTTCAAAGTTGCAATTGTGGGAGAATAAGTACTAGGACGACCAATTCCTTTTCGTTCCATTAATTGAACTAACTTTGGTTCGCTGTACCGTGGTGGTGGTTGAGTCTGTTTCTTCTCATGACCAGCATTTTCTAAAGTTAGTATTTGTCCTTGTTGTAAATTTGGTAAAAGTGTATCTTTACTCAAATTTGACCAATATTTAGCATAACCGAGAAACTCCACTACCTGTCCTCTAGCTTGCCAAAGTATTTCACCAGATTGAATTATCACCAGAGTTTTACGTAATTGAGCAGAACGACATTGAGAAGCAACCGCTCTTTTCCAAATCATTACATACAAATCAAACTCATCCGGGGTAAGTTCAACCCGCAACTCAACCGAAGGACGAAATACATCTGTCGGACGAATTGCTTCATGAGCTTCCTGAGCAGTTTTATTACTCCGATGTCTTGCCGCTGTCTGGGGTACATTTTGCGGGTCATTTTGCTCCAACCACTTACGGACGCTAGCACAGAACTCTGGACTCAACATCACCGAATCTGTCCGCATATAAGTAATTAAACCAGCCTCATACAGCTTTTGCGCTACCTGCATAGTTTTTTCGGGAGCAAATTTCAACCGTGAACCAGCAGCTTGTTGCAGAGTAGAAGTAATAAAAGGTGGAGGTGGTTGACGGCTGGCAATTTTTCCTTCATACTGCACAATTTTATGAGGATGATTTCGCGCTTGTGTCACCAACCGTTCCGCTTCAGCTTCGGAAAGTACACGAGTCGATTCTGCGGTTTCTGACTTCTTGATTATCGTGTCATCATTCTCTTGAGTATCTTGCTGTACTGTCTCCGGAGGAGCATTGATCATCCCCTTATAAAAAGCCCGAAATCCTTCAGCGTAATCTACCCAAACACTCCAATAATCCTGGGGTACAAAAGCCAGAATTTCTCTTTCACGCTGACAAATTAAATGTAGGGTAGCACTCTGAACTCTTCCCACACTCTTTGCACCATTATTCAAAGCCCAAACTAACGGACTTCCCTTGTAACCAACTAACTTATCTAAGCAATCTCTGCATAATCCAGCACCAACCAAATTAGTATCAAGCTTGCGGGGTTTAGCCACAGCAGCCCGCACCGCAGCTTCCGTAATCTCTGTATACACAACCCTTTTCGGCTCCTTGAGTCCCAAAGCTTCCTTGAGATGCCAGGCGATAGTTTCCCCTTCCCTATCGGGGTCTGTAGCCAAAATTACTTCCTGAACCTGGTTAACCGCAGCTTTTAACTTACTAATAGTTTCCTTCGCTTGCTGACTGCGGGGGATGTAGCGACACCGCACATTCTGACCATCCATAATAAAGCCCAAGGAATCCTCACCTTCATTACTGAGTTCTCGAATGTGACCGCAACTAGCACGAACAATCCAATCACTTCCCAGAATTTTACTCAGTTTTTTAACTTTACCAGGAGATTCTACGATCAGCAGACGTTTAGGCATGACATCGAGGTTTAGGTAGAGATACAATCCCGAAAAAGGCTTCGACATTTGACATTACTATCGTACACCGAAACCTTATCCCGTCCGAACTTGCGGAACAAAAAAAGCAATTTATCTTTAGCTTTTAACTCAACTTTAACTAATTATGAAATAATCCATTTTTTTAACAAACCGAGTTTCTTAACACCATAGGTTTTAACAACTCATCGGTGATTACCATATTTCTGATTTCTTAAATCAAAAGAAAAACTATCAGAATCAACGGGAATTTTAATAAGAAATATTAAGCAAACAAAGTTAAAGTCTTATATTTCAAGTGAAAATAATTTTCCTTGGATTGGCGTGTATGCCTTCAGATAGATGATAAAAACAAATTAAAGCCCAAAGAAATCCCAATACATAATTACAAAATATTAACTGTAAAGTTTATTAAATAAATGCTCATCTTCTGAGGCAATTTATATATACTTGATTTTCATATACGTTGAACAATTGAATATCTTGATCCCGACGGGAATTAATTAAACTATTGCTCGATTTCAATCTATATATTGTACTTTGGAGGAAAAATAATGTCTTTGTCACAAACTACTGATATGGGAAAAACTTACTCATTATTGATGATAAAAAGCTTTTTAATCTGGACATTTACACTGGCAGTATGTTTGCTGGTTGTCGGTTTTCCTTTAGTTGTTTTGATGGCTACGATTGGATGTTTGCTGTCTATTGTTCTACAATCTGTAATGCCTGCTAGCGCGGTTTTACTAGTAGCCGGTAGCTTAGTAATGTTTAATGTGATGGCAGTAATAATGGCTGCTGGAGTACTAACACTGCGAGGCGTTCATCCCAGTCAAATTAAATGGTTAAGCTGGCTGCATGGAGAAGAAGAAGAATTAAACACAAGTGTTTATGCAGCTTGTCCTTTAACTTGCGAAGTTGAATCCCTCAGTTTGCAATAAATTCAATAAATTATAACCATCACGACTAATTCGACAAACAGTGCATTTCTGCCCGGTTCATCCGGGTTTTTTCATTTTAGATTTTGCGGAAAGTTGGGGGTGTAGATGTTCTTCCCCCCAAACTTTCCAAGACAGATTTTGGATTTTGGATTACAAAAAGTTATGAACTCGGGGTTAATAATAATTATGCTCGATGCCCCATGCCCAATTACCCATTACCTATTCCCTCTTCAAATTGTGACAATCGGCTATTGACGAATCACCCCTATGGTAATGACTATTGACTATTAACTAGTGATTTATGACTAATTATGAAGCGAGTTTGTATTATCTTAGGTACTCGTCCGGAAGCGATTAAACTGGCTCCGGTAATTCAAACCTTCCAAAGCTATCAAGGCTTGGAAACTCAGGTGATTTTAACCGGACAGCATCGGGAGATGGTTGAACAGGTGATGGGATTGTTCAATTTAAAAGCCGATCGCGATTTAGAGATTATGCAACCAAAACAATCTCTGAGCGATATTACTTGTCGTAGTTTGCGTGGTTTACAAGAGTTATTCGAGGAAAACCAACCAAATTTAGTTTTGGTGCAAGGAGACACAACTACAGCTTTTGCAGCAGCTTTAGCAGCTTTTTATCAAAAAATTCCCATTGGTCATGTGGAAGCTGGTTTAAGAACCGATGACTTATTTAATCCTTACCCAGAAGAAGCCAACCGACGCTTGATTTCCCAAATTGCCCAGTTGCATTTTGCTCCTACACCTCTGGCTACAGAAAATTTACAACGTTCTGGAGTGTTAGGAGAAATTCACATGACGGGTAACACCGTAATTGATGCCTTGTTGAATGTGGCAAAAAGCGAACCTCCTTGTAATGTACCCGGTTTAGAATGGAATGATTATCGAGTCATTTTAGCTACAGTTCACCGTCGAGAGAATTGGGGAGAACCGCTTGAAAGTATTGCCAAATCATTTTTACAAATATTAGATAAATTTCCCGATACAGCATTATTGTTACCATTGCACCGTAATCCCACAGTCAGAGAACCCTTACAGGCAATGTTGGGAAATCATCCCCGAATCTTCTTAACAGAACCTTTAGACTACGCTCAACTCGTGGGCGCGGTAATGCGATCGCACTTATTGCTTACTGATTCAGGCGGGTTACAAGAAGAAGCGCCTAGTTTAGGAAAACCAGTATTAGTACTGAGAGAAACAACCGAAAGACCGGAAGCCGTAAGTGCAGGAACAGCCAAACTTGTAGGAACCGATACCCAGACAATTGTCGCTAGTGCAGCACAACTATTAAGTAATCCCACAGCTTATGAAACAATGGCAAGTGCAATAAATCCCTTCGGAGATGGTTACGCTTCGCAGCGGATTTTAGAAATTGTACGGGGGTTTTTAGGAGTTAATTAGGAGTTAGGAGTTATGAGTTAGGAGTTATGAGTTAGGAATGGTTCCTAGCGATCCATTTCATTTATATTATGACGGGTTTTACTTCAGTCCTATTTATAGGACTTTTGCTATTAGACAGGGACTTACAGTCCCTGTTGGATTGGATACCCACAAAAATTCGTAGTGTCAGAGTTAACAAGTCACCGTTTCCTTCCCTGTCTTCAATTCCTAACTCCTAATTCCTAACTCCTAATTCCTAGCTCCTAACTCTCTACTCTTCATCATCGAAAATTGCTTCTAAAGGTAGCTCAATTACAAATTCCGCACCATTTCCGGGAGAGGAAATGCAGTACAAATTACCACCATGCTTTTCAGTAACTATCTGATGACTGATTGACAATCCTAAACCAGTTCCTTTACCTTCAGGTTTGGTGGTGAAGAATGCGTTAAATAATTTACTTCTGACTTCTTCTGTCATACCTGGACCATTATCTGCAATGCGGATGGTAACTTTATCTTCGTCTGCTGAGGTGCAGATAGTAATAACGTTAGGATTTTTTTCAATTTCTGCGTAAGTTTTACCTTCGTTGGATTCGTCTAAAGCATCAATTGCGTTTGCTAACAAGTTCATAAATGCTTGATTGAGTTGACCGGAATAGCACTTAAGTAAAGGTATTTTTTCGTACTTTTTAATGATTTGAATTGCGGGACGTTCTGCTTTCGCTTTCAAGCGATGTTGCAAAATCATCAAAGTTGTTTCGATACCTTCGTGAACGTTAACCGGCTTTTTGTCAGCGCTATCAGTACGGGAGAAATTCCGCAAAGACTGCATGATATCGCGAATTCGTTCGGTTCCTAATTCCATAGAAGTTATCATCTTGGGTAAATCTTCTAGGAGATAATCTAAATCGATTTCTTCTTGGAAAATTTCAATTTCTTCGGGTGGGGAAGGTACATTAGTCTGGTAAAGATTTAAAAGTTGTAGCAAGTCTTCAATATATTGATTGGCAATAGATAAATTACCCGCAATGAAACCAACCGGATTATTGACTTCGTGAGCAACACCTGCTACTAATTGTCCCAAAGAAGAAATTTTTTCTGTTTGTACTAATTGCGCTTGAGTTTGTTGGAGCGTTTCCAGAGATTGCTGTAATTGCTGTGATTTTTCTTGTTCACGAGCATAAAGACGAGCATTTTCGATTGCGATCGCAGCTTGTGAGGTGAGTAATTTGAGAATTTCCAAACGAGAGTTTGTAAATGCACCAGTGACTTGGTTGTTTTCTAGGTAAATAATGCCAGTAAACTTACCTTGGTAGAAAATAGGAGCGCATAAAACCGATTTAGGCTGTTGTCGGAGGATATAGGAATCTTCTTTATAAATTGCTTCTTTGGTTGCGTCGTTGAGTACCAAAGGTTGCTGAGTTCTAGTAACGTAGTGGATAACACTCAAAGGGATATCTTGACTTTCTTCTATTGGGGTTGATTGCAACACAACTAAGTGATTATGTTGGTCATTATCAATAGCTTCAATAAACAATTGATTGTCCTTGAGTAAGATGAGACAACCCTTTTGAGCAGCAGCATTTTCTAAAATGATAGATAATAGTTTCTCCAGGAGATTATCTAAAACAATTTCGCTGGTAATAGCTTCCGAAGCCTTCATTACCGTAGTTAAATCAAGAATGCTATTACTGTTAGTTGATGATTCCAACATTCTCGCAGAATTACTCACAATAGTTCTGCTAATGTCTTGTTGTGGTACAGTAGCTTCGCTGCGAATAATTAAACTAGGATAACGTTCTTCTAAATCGTTAACTTTAGCTAAAGCACCCCAACGAATATAACCATAGTAAGCATCAGTCATGTAAGTTTTAGCAATTTTATCCTTACCTAAATTAAGATAAAATTGTGCTGCAAGTTCATTACCGAGTGCTTCTTCTTGGGTGTATTCATTTTCCTTAGCACCAGCAATAGCACGGTCATACAGATGCATTGCTTTGATATTTTTACCGAAAATGCGTGCTTTTTCCGCTTCCACTAAATCGTACTTATGTTGGAAATTACAGGCTGCATGATGCGCCCATTTTTTCATTTTATTTTGATTTGCGGCGATTTTTTTTAAATATTGCTTTTGTTCAGTGGATGTGACGTTTTTATAATTAGCGAGGAGTGCAAGGGAGTAGTAATAATTGTTGACACAGTATAGATAGAAGCCTGGATTACTTTCTTGGTATTGTTCAGTTAGGCGAGCGTTTTCAATTGCTTGTGTATAGTTGTAAAAATAATAATGGAAAATATGTTTAGTAAAGTAAAAAGTACTTAACCAAGAAGAATTATTGCCTAACCCAGCTATCAGTTCGGCTTCATCTAAAGCCTCGGTTTTGAAAATATCTTTTGTAAATAAGCCTCCTTGAAAATTCAAAATTGCTTGTCTGATAGCGCTTATAGATAAAGCTACCGCTGTCATATTTAAATTTTGAGTTAGTAAAACATAATTAACAATCTTCGGATTAACAACTTCTAAACTATTCCCGCTTAAAAATAAGTTAATACTTACAGTCCAATTACAATAACTAGCAAATTCTATATCCCCTGTTTGTAGACCACTTTGCATTCCATATTGCAATGAAATTATAGTTTCTTTGTAATGCTTATTAAAGTGCTGAATCATCGCATTGAAGACATAGAAGACTTTACATCTGTATGAGTTAGCATTCATACGGTC
>JBHJOU010000979.1:0-3964 GCA_050329355.1 Rivularia sp. (in: cyanobacteria) | reverse complement strand
GGCAACAGAAAATCTTGCTGGAAAACGTCAATTAACAGTTATTTCTAATACTGTAAAACCAATTTCTCGACCTAAAAATCCTTACAGTTATTAGAGAGTCAATTTTAGATTTTAAATTTTAGATTTTGGATTACAAAGCAAAAGCCTCATGATTCTAATTTTGAGAAATAATCTAAAATCCCTGCGTCATTAAAAATCTAAAATCAGCTAGCCCCTGAATTTATTCATGGAGATAATCCAAAATTATAAATCCAAAATCCAGAATTGAAATGACAACAAATAAGACATCTTTTCAACCATTAGACCGAATCGCTCTAGGGCTAATACTAGTGTTAACCGTATTAATTGGATTGATAATATTGCAAGGTGATGGGGTTAAGCCAAGCGTCCGTAACTTTAGCTGGGAAAATTCCAAAATTGGAGCAGATGATATCTCTTTTAACCTTAACTTTAGCCGTCCCATGGACATTCAAAGTGTAGAAAAGCACTTAAAAATCCAACCACCTTTAGCGGGAAAAATTAGTTGGTCAGGACGAAGAATGGCTTACACGCTTTTGACACCAGCCCCCTATGGAGAACGGTATACAGTAGAATTACAGGGTGCTAAAGATAAATTTGCTGCAATGAGGGGAGAAGAAAAATTTATCCAGCCATTTGTAGGTACTTTTCGCTCTCGCGATCGCGTTATCCTTTATCTTGGTATCGAGAAAGAAGAAACAGGAAGATTAGTTCTCTACAACTTAACCCAAGAAAAAAAGACATTACTGACTCCTAAAGATTTGGTGGTATTGGATTTTGAAGCATTTCCGGATGGAGAGAGAATTTTATTTTCTGCTCATAGTGCAAACAACCAAGATATTTTATCGGCTCAACTATATACAGTCACCACGGGTATTTCTGGAGAAACAGAAGAAAATCCAAAACCACCAGCTAAGGTTGATTTAGTTTTAGATAGTAAAGAATATCAAATTCTCAAATTTGACTTATCTCCCGACGGTAAAACTATAGTTTTACAAAGAGCGCATAAAAACAATCCCAGTGATTTTGGACTGTGGTTTTTCCCAATGGGTGATCAGGGAAAACAAGATCAACCCAAACCCATTAAAAACGAACAACCAGCAGGAGATTTTGTAATTACTCCAGATAGTCAAGCTGTAGCAGTTGCTCAAGGTCAAGGAACAGCCATACTACCAATACAAACAGACGCTAGCAAACCCCTAGATTTTCTCCCACAATTCGGCGTACTGCAAGCTTTTTCAAAAGATGGTTCTCAAGCGGTTTTAGTCAAATTCAACACCGATTACACGCGAGATTTGTTTTTAGTCACCAATCAAGGCACTCAAAAACAATTAATCAAAACTACAGGTTCTATTATTAAATGCGAATTTGATCCAGCTTCACCTAATCTTTATTGTTTGTTAACCCAGTTATTACCGGGAGAAAGCTATCAAGAGCAACCATACTTAGTAGCAATTAATCTCAAAACCGGACAACAGAAGCCATTATTAGTATTGCCTCCCGACAAACGAGAATTACAAATGAGTTTGTCTGCTGATGGTTTGGGGCTATTATTCGACCAAGTAGTATCAATCACAGATACCAGTAGTCCAGTACGAGGAAAGGTTTTAAAAACACAAGACGGACAGGAAATCACGACAAGCAGCTTATGGTTAATGCCTTTATTACCCGTTGGCGACAATAGTGTTAATGCACAACCAGAAGAACTTCCTTTAGTCGGTTTTCATCCCCGCTGGCTTCCTTGAATCAGTTATCAGTTAACAGTTATCAGTTATCAGTTAGAAGTCGGGTTTTTCCGATCAAAGCCCAACTTCTTAAATATCCCCCATTCCACCAAATCTTTTCTTGTTACGATTATTACTTGCTGAGAGGGGGGAGTCATTTGCTACATTAGGAGACAGCGCGTTTTTAGCAGCTACTGGGACTACTATTAGTGCAGCATCTCCCGGAGGGTGAATTAATTAAAAATTGCTGTCGAGTAAAATTGCTTGGGGTTGTGTGGAGTTTATTAAATTTTTTCAAATGGTATTTTTTGCGCTAAAAGCCGGAAAAACCACAAATTACTGTTACTGAATAACTTATATCGGGGAAAGTATCTCTTGCCTTAAGGGGAAGATTTTGTTAAGACAGCATACATAAATGAATAATTATACCGTAGTGTCTGCTTTTAATCGAAGCTGGTGGGTGAAGAGTAATGCATGAAACCGAAACCCCAGATGATGGGGCTTATATTGAAAAATTAAATTCTGTTGATTCGTTGCAATCCTCTGAGAGAGCAACTCAGAGAGCAACTAATCCTTTTCATGGGATTTTAGCTGGTGAAAACAAAGCAACAGAAGTACTGTTGTTAGCACCAGCCTCTGAGCAAGCGTCGGTAAATCAAACTGCGAGTTCCTCAGAAGAATATCAAGTCACACAAGAGACAGTAGAAATAATTATTGATTCTCAATTGAGTCAGTCACCTCAATTTGAGCAACAAACCAACTCAGAACCCCTTCTAAAGGATGACTGGATTGCTGAACCCAACGCTCAACAACAAGCGGTGGTAAATGCAGAATTTGAGAAACTGCTGCAATTGAATGAAGAATTACGTTCTGCGAACAATCAACTGTATGAGCAAGTGGAAGAACTAACCACGGCTTTGGGTGAGTCGCAAGCAGCTTTGCAACGACAAAAAAAGCGTTCAACCGTTGCGGAATCGATGTTTAAACAGCAAACTCAAGAATTAAATGCTGCTCAAGCACAAATACAATCTTTATTCGAGCAGTTAGAAAATACCGTAAAAAATGCTCAACGTCAAGAAAGTTTGGCTGAGTCTTATAAAGGGCAGATCGAACTCAACCAACAACGTCTTGCTCAGATTGAACGCGAATCTGCTTTGACACAGACGAAATACAACGAACAATCTCAGCTTTTATCCCAGTCAGAAAATGATTGTCGGGAGTTGCGTACTAGACTCAAACGTCAGCAGCGTCAAACTTTACAATTTAAAGCTGCTTTGGAAAAAAGTCTAGAAACAACAATTCCTGGTTACGATACCCTTGATGATAGCGACAGTATTTTTGCTGATACCACAACTAATTCAAAATTAAGTAAATTTAAGCAAATTCAAACCATAAAAAGTATACAATCAATTCAACCTTGGTCAGCTCCACCGGAATCATACGAAATACAAAATGACCTTTGGCAAGAAATTCTGACAACATCCGCAGCTAATGATAGTGAAAATTCAATTCCAGAAGAATCTTCTACTTGGGAATTTTCAGCTAATCCAGATATAACGCCGACAGAAGATGTAGTAAATGATGCAGCAGCCGAGAAAACAACCGAACAGCAAATAGTTTCCCCCTCAGATTCATCGGAATTAGAAGAAAAATTAGATAGCGTTATCCAAACATTTTTTTCTCAAACTGAATCTGGATTGCAAAAATCTCCCCCAAAAGAAAATGTAGAAAACTCATCCGCGATAATTCCTAATTGGAAAACTGTTATCGAACCCCGTGGAACAAATAACGATGAGAATCTCATAAATAATCTTGAAACTGATCAAAATTATTCCACAAACAACGAGCAGACGATAAGTTTTACTTCATCGATGAATGAGAATAGTGACAGCGAAACTCAAGATTATTGGGAAGAGATTTCTCATTTTCCAGCTTTTGACTTATCCGATAATCACACATCTTTTGAGTTGATCAACAATGATGAATATCATACTAATTCTCCTTCCCCGTTGATTTATCCCAAACGTCCACCTAAAGGACGAAAATCATTGTCATCCGTAGAATTACCCAACTTTACAGAAAAAAGTGATATTCGTGAGTGATGGGGATGGGGGGACAAGGAGACAAGGAGACAAGGGGATGGGGAGACAAGGAGACAAGGAGACAAGGAGACAAGGGGATGGGGAGACAAGGAGATGGGGAGACAGGGGGATGGGGAGACA
>JBHJOU010000116.1:0-2650 GCA_050329355.1 Rivularia sp. (in: cyanobacteria) | reverse complement strand
AACAATTTCCTCTTGCCCAAAGTAATTATTACGGAGGAGAAGCTTTAGCACTTGACCCAAAATACCCTAATATTGTATACATTGCTGTAGGCAAATATACTTCTGATTGGTGGCAGCATCAAGGAACGATTTTCAAATCGGAGGATAAGGGGAAAACTTGGAATAAACTAAATTTGGAATTAAAAATGGGTGGGAATGAACCACAAAGATGGACAGGAGAAAGATTAGTTGTTAATCCTTTTGATTCTCAAAATCTGTTTTTTGGTTCCCGTAAAGATGGATTATGGAAGTCAAATAATGCTGGTAAAAGTTGGGTAAAAGTAAAATCATTTTCCCAGATAAAAGACGATATTGGCATTAATGCTATTACTTTCGATCAATACCAAAAAGGTACTATTTATGCTGTTGTTCATCATGATGGAATATACAAATCCACCGACACAGGTGAAACTTGGTTGAAAGTACCGGGAAGTCCTATTGAAGTTAATCGTATTGCCATAGGAAATAAAAATGTTTTATACATAACTCATGCTCAAGGTGTTAGTAAACTAGTCAAAAATGCTTGGCAAAATATCACACCTAACCAAAGCAAAATAGCTTTTAATGCTATTACTATTAACCCAAAAAATCCACAGGATATCATAGTTGCTACTTATAGCGACACATCCACAGAAATATTCCATTCTTTAAACGGTGGAAACAAATGGATTCAGCAGAAACGCCAAGCTAATAATACTGTTTCTTGGTGGTCTGAGTATATGAAATCCAATCCTTCCATAGCCGCCATAGAATTCGATCCTGGGAATCCACACAGGGTTTGGTTAACAGACTGGTACGGAATATGGAGAACCGACAATATCGATCGCAATCCGGTTGTCTGGACAAATTATCAAAAAGGACATGAAGAAGTTGTCACCTTTACCTTAGTTTCCACACCTTCGGGAGCGTTAATTAGCGGTTTAGTAGATGTTGAAGGATTTTACCATGACCGGGGACTAAATGCTTATCCCTCGAAAATGTTGAGTAGTAAACCTCATGATTTTCAAGATACTTTCAGTATTGATTTTTGTCAAAAACAACCTTTAGTAATGGTGCGTGTCGGTGGAAGTCGTCATAACAACACCTATAGCGGTGCAACTTCCACCGATGGTGGTAAAACCTGGACGAAGTTTCCTTCTTTTCCCGCGAATCAAATGGGAACGCGAGTTGCAATGTCTGCAAACAATCCGAATTTATTCCTTGTCACTCTCAGTGGTACTCAGCCAATACGGACAACAGACGGTGGTGCTTCTTGGCTTGCGGTTTCCGGCTTACCCGATGGCTTTGAGGGTGTTTGGAATTGGACACAACCTCTAGTTGCGGACAAAGTTGATGGTAGCACTTTTTACTACTATGCTTCCGGAAAAGTCTACCGCAGCAGCAACAGTGGTGAATCATTCCAGATAGTTTCTGCATCCCTACCCCATGCAGATTGGTACTCTTTGAAAACCACATCAGGAATTAGAGGTGAATTATGGCTGAGTCTCGACAAGCAAGGGCTTTACCATTCAATCGATGGAGGTGAGAATTTTTCTCGAATCGCCGGAGTAAACGAAGCACATTTGATTGCATTAGGCAAGCCCCAAATAGGAAATAAAAGTAACACACTCTATTTATATGGAGAAATTGCCAACCTTGGTAAAGGTATTTTTCGTTCTTTAAACAACGGAAAAACTTGGCAAATAATCGGCAACAAAAACGCACCTATTGGTAACGATCCAAATGTAATGGAAGCTAGTTCCACAGAGTTTGGTTTAGTTTTTATTGGCACTAATGGTAGAGGAATTTACTACGGCAAATAATTGAATTATTAATAATAACAAATGACTACAAATCACATCTACCCCAACACATTTGATCAAATAGAGCTACTTGGGACTAAATTTCATAAAGTTAGGGTTCAGGAGCTAATCAATTTCATCGTTAAATCGGCAACTATTGACAAAAAAACCATCGTAGGTAATGTTAATGTCCGGGCAATGAATTTTGCTTGCGAAATGCCTTGGTACAAAGAATTTATTAACAGGTCAGATTTAGTATTCTGTGATGGATTTGGAGTACTATTAGGCGCAAAAATCTGCGGCTGCGGTGTCAAATCGGAACACAGAATGACCTGTCCTGACTATATTGAAAACTTGGCTTTAGCTTGCGAACGAGACAATGTTTCATTGTATTTGCTTGCCGGTAAACCGGGAGTTGTTGATAAAGCAATTGCTAAATTAAAAATTGTTGCACCTAATTTGAGAATCAAAGGACATCATGGTTATTTTCACAAATCTGGTGTAGAAAATGAATACGTTGTCAATGAAATTAATCAATTTAAACCAGATGTGTTGTATGTTGGTTTTGGAATGCCGTTACAAGAACGCTGGATTATTGATAATTTTGACCAAATAAATGCCAAAGTGTTCCTACCTCTTGGTGCTTGCTTAGATTTCTATACTGGTACAGTATATCGGGGTCCACAATGGATGACAAATCGTGGACTTGAATGGTTATCGCGCTTATTTACAGAACCACAAAGATTGTGGCAACGTTATTTTGTTGGTAATCCACTGTTTTTCTATCGTCTGATCAAAGAACGATTTACAAAACAGTTTACAAAACCGAA
>JBHJOU010000028.1:0-2995 GCA_050329355.1 Rivularia sp. (in: cyanobacteria) | reverse complement strand
AATAACCTGTCTTAACTTCTAAATTAATATCATCCAAAGCAAGAAAACTTCCAAACCGCTTCGTTACGCCTTCAACCGTGATTCCCATCTTTTCTAGTCTCCTCTGTGGAAAATTAAATTAAATAATTACTGACTTCCTCCATACTTCCATAATCACTTATACATCGGTCGATTTTTTGTATATTTTGTCGCCAATGTACTTTTTTTCGTTTCGTATCCGTGTATCATATCTGAATCATCTTAACTTTTATCGATTTTTAGTTGATTTGTCTGTAAGTATAGATGAAAATCCTTTTTAGTGATAGGGGGATAAGTTACGAAAACGTTAATTGGCGATCGTCCAATAGACAAATTAGTTTTGCTCTTCACCTTGGATCAAAACGATGGTGAATTTTAGGAGCAATTCAACACTATTAATTCCTGATTTGAATCTGCTAGTACTGCTGTTATATCAGCGTTTAGACTCCTTAGATGAGATTTACCGTGTCAGTAATACTTATTGACATACTCACCACTCCTCAAGCAGCGGTGATTCTTGACGCTTCATTGACTGATGCTACCGAAGTAGTCTTACTTTGTCTCTGCGTCCATACCGTATTGGCAACCCTGGGAGCCTTCAATGCCTTTGGTTGTAACGTAAATGCTTTTTTTGGTGGTATCGCTTCCACCAGTTTACATGGTTGGGTGTGGATTATTTGCGCCTTGATTGGTAGTGCTGTGGGAATAGGTTTAAGTCCACTATTTCGACTGCAAAATGTTTAGGAAGCATAACCGAAGACAAAGGATACAGTTACAATTTTTCACTTAAAAAAACTATTCGTCACATAATCTACATATTGTCTACCAAGAAAATGTAGATTTACTCTTGAAATTATCCCCACTTGTGTGTAATCTCTGACTAGAGGTGCAAAATACTAAAAAATTATCAAGTAACCGTAGATTTAGAAGGAGAAGTAAATAATGAGCTTATGGCAGCGTTCGCAAAGATTATTAAGGTTGGTAAATCCAAACAAAGTTTTGGGATTGGATTCATTGAAAAGATTTGTATGTTTATTTTTAGTAGGAACATTATTGAGTGTTGCGATCGCTGCTTGTGGTAACAATGGAGGTTCAGTAGCTGGAGACTCAGAAGCCACACCCGGTGCAAATCCAGTATCAGCCAGTAAACAAAATGTCGAAATCACTCTGGTATCCTTCGCCGTCACCAAAGCCGCTCATGATGCGATAATTCCCAAGTTTACGGAACAGTGGAAAAACGAACACAACCAAAATGTGACATTCAAAACCACTTACGGTGGTTCAGGAAGCCAAACTCGTGCAGTCATTGATGGTTTACCAGCAGATATCGTTCACTTGGCACTGGCTTTAGATACCAAAAGAATCGAAAAAGCTGGATTAATTCAACCTGGTTGGGAACAAGAATTTCCCAATGACAGTAATGTTTCGAGTTCTGTTCCGGTTTTGGTGACAAGAGACGGTAATCCCAAAGCCATTAAAGACTGGGCAGACTTAGCCAGGGATGGTGTTTCATTTATCACCGCCGATCCAAAAACCTCTGGAGTTGCCCGATGGAATTTCGTTGCTCTGTGGAACTCGGCAATCAAATCGGGAGCGAATGAACAACAAGCCATTGAATTTCTGACTAAAGCCTTCAGCAACGTGCCAATTCTTACAAAAGATGCCCGTGAAGCAACGGATGCCTTTTTCAAACAGGGTCAAGCAGATGCTCTGATTAACTACGAAAACGAACTGATTTTGGCATCTCAAAAGGGTGAAAAAGTATCCTATATGATACCAGAAGTCAATCTTTCCATCGATAACCCCATTGCCATAGTCGATCAAAACGTCGATAAACACGGTAATCGAGAAGTTGTAGAAGCATTTGTGAAGTACTTATTTACACCTGAAGCTCAGGCAGAATTTGCCAAAGTTGGATTCCGTTCTGTGGAGGAAAGCGTAGCCCAAAACAAAGAATTTAAAGAAAAATTTCCGGAAGTGAAAAATCTGGCAACAGTTCAAGACTATGGTGGTTGGGATGAAATCCAGAAAAAATTCTTTGACGACGGCGCAATTTTCGACCAAATCCAAGCTAAACGGAGAAGATAGATTTATTTCCTGAGATTCGTGACTTTGGTTTTTATTGGTCTTTTTGTAAGTCATGAAATCTAACTCAGCCAAATTCCACCTGAGTTAGATTAACCGTGTATTCGCCTTAATCCAAAATCTAAAATCTAAAATCCAAAATCAGAATGGCCATTTCATCACCATCAAATCAAAGACTTCGCACTAAACCACCTGCTTGGCAAAAATACCTCCGTCCCATAATAGGCGATAACTGGGCATGGCGAATTAGTTTTCTGTACCTAGCAGTAATGCTGATCATCCCCATCATCGCCATGCTTTTCAAAGCTGCGGAGCAATCCCCTGCTGATTTTTGGCGAATTGCTACCACTCCAGTCGCCCTATCGGCTTACGATGTCACCTTTACTACAGCATTTCTAAGTGCATTAATCAATGGGGTGTTTGGAACTTTATTGGCTTGGGTACTAGTTCGCTATGACTTTCCCTTGAAAAAGTTGGTTGATGCTTCCATTGATTTACCATTTGCTTTGCCAACAGCAGTAGCAGGTTTAACTTTGGCTACCGTGTACAGCGAAAACGGTTGGATTGGTTCCCTATTCGTACCCTTTGGAATTAAAATATCCTTTACTCGTTTGGGTGTGGCAGTTGCGATGACATTCATTTCCCTTTCCTTTGTGGTGCGAGCAGTACAACCTGTACTGCAAGAAATGGAAAAAGAAATGGAGGAAGCTGCTTGGAGTTTGGGTGCAAATGAGTTACAGACATTCACAAGGGTTATTTTACCACCCTTATTACCTGCGATTTTGACTGGTGTGGCATTAGGATTTTCCCGTGCAGTAGGGGAATTCGGTTCCACGGTGATTATTGCCTCGAATACACCATTTGTAGATTTGATTGCACCAATATTAATTTT
>JBHJOU010000743.1:0-8662 GCA_050329355.1 Rivularia sp. (in: cyanobacteria) | reverse complement strand
AAATCAGTAAACCTTTCACGTACCGCTTGAAAATCTGGATCTTTACTAGCCCAATCCCACAAATTGCGATCGCTATCTCGTAATAAGGCGTAAACTAAGTAGTGACGGGCTTTTTGCTTGGTTTGTTCGTCGCCGTTATTTTGAGCGGTAAAGATTGCATACCAAGAAGCTAAATTGTACAAAAATCGAGGACTTAGCTCGGATTGTGCATTCCACTGCTTCTCTAGTAGCTGTATTTCTGTTTGAGCTTCTTGAACGAGAATTTGATCTTTTGTTAGTAATTGCGCCATTGCTTTACCAACTTTAATCCTTCTTCTTACAGTTTCATCTTCACATCTAGCGAGTGCTTTTTCGTATTGCAAAATCCCTTGTCGCTGACGATTAATTTTTGCGGTTTCTTGAAGCTCTCTTCCTTGAGTGCTGTAAGTATCACCCAAATTTTCGTAAGGTTGATACCAGTTAGGATCGAGTTCTATTGCTGCTTCTAAATCTTCAATTGCTAATTGGTAAAAAAAACTGCCGTGTGTCGGAGCGCTGGCATAATTAATTACACCAAAAAAGTTATGTATTTGTGCTTGATAGCGTTTGCACCAGTTACCCAAATAATACCAAGGTACATTAGCTAGCATTTCTCTTCTGGAAAGTTCTAGAGCTAACCATCGGGTGGCAGGTTTTAATAAAGCACGGTAGCGGTCTTTAAGTTCTGGATATGATTCAATTATAGGTAATTCAAGTTCAATTTCTTGATCAGTTACTGTTTTGGATTCCTTTTTAGGTAAAGTTTTAATTACTGTCTGAGTTTCGGTTTCTTCCCAAATAGTATAAAGTCTAGAAGCAATACGACCTTCAATATCGGTAATTTCAAAAGTTATTCCCAATCTGCGGTAATCTTCACCTTGGCTTTGTAAAATGCTCGTGACTTTGGTTCCATAAGCTGGGAATAAAATTTTCAGCAGACTCACTAAAGGGTCAATTTGATCTGGTGTAAACTCGTTTAGGGAAGCTACTAAACTAGAAAGTCTTTCATCGGGAGTTGATTGTGGTAATGATAACTTATCGGGAGGACGATAAGTCCGCAAACCGCTCACACGAATATGCTCCCTTAAACGTTGGTGAACCCCCTTCATTTCCCTTACCAATTTTTCTCGTCCCAACTGACTCAAACCCGGTAAAACAAAATCCATTCCTTCCGCACCGGAAGCATTGGTAAAATTATCAATTACTAATTGAGATGTACGAAAAGCAATCAGTAGAATAATTCTCTGAATCAAAATCAGACTCAGTAAAATAATCGCAACTTTAGCCAAAAAGAAAACTATGCGATTGAAGCTTTCATCTAACTTATCTAGATTTTTTAACCCTTCCTCTAAGGAATTATTTGGTTTTTCTTCTGACTCTGGTTTAGCAAGAATTATTGGTGTATCTACTTGTGCTAAATTCGATGTTGGCACTTGCGAACATCCGGAACCCAAGTTAATTACCACAAAGGTAAATACTAATACAAGCCTTTTTTTCACAACCGCTGCAATTGAATGTTTTTTTGACAACAGATTTCACTTGTGTATCATAAGTGACGTATTATTAACACAATTTGTTGTAATTGGCAACAGAGGAGGAAGGGGAGATTAAAGGTTTAAGGTTTAAGGTCAAAGGTCAAAGGTTAACTATCAACTATCAACTAACCACTATCAACCATCAACCATCAACTAACCACCATCAACCATCAACTGTCAACTGCTCACTCGAAAACTGAACTTTCGGGTCTGGCATAAAGCTGTATCTCAGGTAAAATCCGAGTATGATAAACAGCACAATTAATAAAGTACCAATACCAACTGGACTGGGAAGCCAAAAAACTGCTTCAATATGATTTAGTTGTCCAGGTTTAAGTTGCCATGAAAGTTGTTTATTGTTTTTTAATGGTTCGATGGAATCTTCAGTTATTTTGATACTGTTAGCACCCCAAGGAGCATTTAAACTAAATTCTAAATCGAGAATTGAATCGGTGTTAGTTAAAACGTTACCTTTAGTAGAAATTAAAGCCAAGGAACGCAAATCTAAATCGTAAATCAACCGATTTCGTACTAACAATAAAAAATTACTCTGGGATAATTGTAAGTTTGATTCTATTTTTGGTAGCTCTGATGCTGATTCGGGTTTGTTGGAGCGGGGTTGGGAATTATTTTTGGAGTTAAAAAATGTATTGTATTTTTGTTGTAATTCCTTACCATTACTGAAGGGTATGGTGACAATTACTTGTTCTGGGGAAATCCGTTTGGCTTTTCCTTCTAATTCTTTAGCTCGTCTTTCGATACTGTCTAACCATTCATAAACCGAATCACCGCTAAAGCTTGTCAGTTTTTCTCCCAATTTAATCTGTTGTACGAATTCTCCGTAATTAGCATTGTTGAAATTTACTCCCAAATCATAGTCTACACAACCAGAAAGTAACAGCGATGCTAACAGTAAAATGCATATAAACCGGATGCGTTTCAAAAAGCTTTTAACTAATCGGTTTAAAATTCTGGGAGCAGAATAACTTTGATGACTTAATCGTGACATAATTACAGAATTAGATAAACTTTCAATTCAATCGACTTTCCGATTTTGCGATCGTTCGTGGCACTATCAAGGTTAATTGTTCAAAAACTTAACCAAATCAAGCTACCCAAAGTCACAACAATAATTATTAAAGTCAGCCAGATAAAACGATTATCTTGGGTATTTACCTGACTTAAATCAATAAATTCCGGTTCTAATGGCTGTTTCGGTGCGGAAGATTTTTTCACAGATGCAGCTAAACGCATTTTACTGTCATTCTCAGACAACATTCCCAAATCTGGTATTTCAGTCATCCATTCTTTGGGACGTTCCAATTTGGGTGCTTTGAGAATATACTGTAATCGCTTAGCTTCTTTACTGGTATCTGGATAAGGATGACGTTTCAACTGTTCGCAAAGATCGATGGCTTCTTGATTGCGCCCAGCAGCTTCATAAGCTGTTACTAACCAAATTTGTACCTCACCTCCAAGACGAGTGTTACGTGCTAGCAAAGCACAAGCTTTTTCTAATTCCTCAACTGCTTGACGATATTTTCCATTTTCAAAAGCAGCTTTTCCGTTACGATAACGCTGTTTGGCTATTTCTAAACTTTCGGAACTCACTTTGAACGATATAAACAACCTAATATTTTCATTTTGCCGTTTTTGGGAACATTTTAAGAAACTTTTATGAAATTGAGGAGGCAGAAGGCAGAAGGGAAACCCCATAAATAATGGTGATTCAATAGGGACGTAGTATTTCTTGCGCTGCGCGTCTCGAAATACATATTTTTTCTTTTTTCCATAAATAAATAATGGTGCCTTTAAACCCTTTTAGCAGAGGGCAAAAATTATATTTTCTTCCTCCTGCCGTAAGCAAGCTGCCCTCTGCTCTTTCTTCGGTAAGTATTTTCTGGGAGATAAATTCTCAATTTTTTTCTCAAATCAAATTTGAATCTTTAATTTAATCTTTAATTTAATCTTTAAAATATATATAGGTAGATTCGCCGATATTAACCCGCTTGTGGTTAGTCAGGACAAGTATTATGTTTAAGAACGTAAAAGCGCAACCGTATTTTTTGGGTTTGGGAATTGCTATTGCTTTTATTAGCGCTGTAGCTGCACCAGCCTCCGCTCAATCTATCATCATAATTAATGGTGGAAATCGTCACTACGAACGAAATCAACATCCAAGTGTCGGTAATTTTATTTACGGTAGTCCCATTCCTACACCCGTACCCGTAAATCCAGCAACGGGACATATACCGACACAAATCGATTTCTCCCAACCTTATAGAACTCGTAAAGTTGATAACTCCACCTCGATCAATCCAATTTTAGTTAACCCCAGGATTATCAAAAATTATCCAAGGCGCGCTCGCAATTATCGACAACGCCGTTATCGTCAACCAGCTTCGCGGATTATCATTTATTCTAAATGAACGTGAGTTAGTAGTGAGCTAGTAGGTTGGGTTAAATGGACAATCAATATTGAGCATAAATGCAGAGAATTAAATTCCACCGTAACCCAACATTTTTGTCCGCAATCGTGATGTTGGGTTACGACAGGATGAATATTAAATTTTTTTAAGTCCAAATAAATTGCCAAACCTGTCTAACCCAACCTACTGGGGAGTGTCATACAAACTGAGAACCCAAAATCATTGTCCCGATACCACCATCGGTAAATATTTCTAACAAAAGAGCATGGGGAATGCGACCATCAATAATATGAGCTGCTCGTACTCCCTGAGCAAGAGAACGTACACAACAAGTGACTTTAGGTATCATACCTCCGGCAACTATACCCTTGGAAATTAAGTCGCGAGCTTCTTTAATATCTACCTTCGCAATCAACGTCGAAGGATCTTGATAATTTTCTAAAATACCTCGTGTATCGGTAAGCAAAATTAATTTTTCTGCACCTAATGCAGCGGCTATTTCTCCAGCAACGGTATCAGCATTAATATTATAAGCTTGTCCCGTATCGTCAGCCGCGACGCTCGATACCACAGGAATATAACCATTTTCTGCCAAAGTTTTTAAAATTTCGGTATTTACAGAACTAACTTCTCCCACAAAACCAATACCATCTTCACCTTGGTGACGAGCTTTAATTAAATTACCATCCTTACCGCATAAACCCACCGCTTTTCCACCAGCCTGGTTTATCAGAGCAACTATTTCTTTATTAACTCTACCGACTAACACCATTTCTACCACATCCATCGTCGGAGCATCAGTCACTCGCAAACCATCTTTGAACTGGGGTTCAATGCCGATTTTTTCCAGCCAAGTATTTATTTCTGGTCCACCACCATGTACTAAAATCGGTCGTAAACCTACACAGGATAAGAATACAACATCTCTTATAACTTTATCCTTAAGACTACTATCTTTCATCGCCGCACCACCGTATTTTACCACCACGGTACGACCTGCAAATTCTTGTATATAAGGTAGTGCTTCGCTGAGAACTTTTACGCGAGTAGCTGCATCCTGACGAATATATTCAGTATCGTTAACCATCATTATCTTTGTTTTGTTCTTAAATCCGCATCATGATAGTTTAAAAGAGTTTGGTACTGCCATACAATAGCTGACTTTTCCCTACTCCCTACTTTTTAAAGTTAGAAGGCTTTTTCAATACACTGGGAATTTCTGTTAAAACTCGTTGAGCAATTTCTTCTGGTGTTTCCCCGGATTTAAGAGTAATTCGTAAATCCGCTAAAGCATAAAGTGATTCTCTTTCTTGCAAAAGACTGCGTAATTTTAACAACGGATTACTATCTTGTAATAAAGGTCTTGTACTATCTTCTTTTAAACGATTGTACAGTAATTCTGCGGATGCATCCAACCAGACAATCAAACCGTGATGCAGATAACTCCAGTTTTCCCGCTTTAATATAATACCCCCTCCAGTAGCTACAGTTAATTTCGTATAAGCGCTAACTTGGGAGAGTACATCGCTTTCTAACTGTCGAAATGCCGTTTCTCCTTCTTCAGCAAATATTTGATTGATAGTTCGTTTTGCTGATGCGGTAATTACTTCATCGGTATCTACAAACCCATACTGTAGTTCGTTCGCTAACAAACGTCCTACAGTAGTTTTACCAGCACCCATCATCCCAATTAAGTAAAGGTTAATTCCTTGTAATAAATTATTCACGAGAGTTAACACGAAGGAAGTTTGTTAATTTCTGAACGCAAAACGCTGATTACACTTTAAATTTCGATATTTAAGCGACTTACTTTCAGATGTTTTTTCAGTTGCTTTTCAAAAATTTTATGGGTAAATAGCAGCGAACTTGTTTCATTTTGACAAAATTTTAAATTTTCATCTATGAGCTTTTCAATTAAATATTCCCTTAATACAGGGGTTTGAGAAAAACCAGATGCAACTCTATCAATTAGCGATCGCCTTTGTAATAATTCTACAGCTTCGAGGATTAATCGTTGCGATACCCTCAACATCAGTTTTTTTTGCAATTTGTGGAGATCAAAATTTTGATTGAGAGCTAGTAAGTACATAATCTGCTTTTCTAAAATGGATAAACGGTTAAATTGCTCATCCAAACAACAGCGAATATCCCCAAAAACTACCGTTTCCTGCTGAAGAAATTCGTCGATATTTCCAGCAAACAATTCCTGAATAGCAGTCGCAACTAACTTGATAAATAAAGGGTTTCCCGCATACTGCTGCGTTATTTGTTGAGATTCTTCTGGTTTAAGTTTAGCAAATCCTTTTGATTCCAATATATGTGCGCTCTCTACTTGATCCAACCCCGTTAACTTTAAACAGCGAACAGGTAGAGTTTCTCCTTCAAGAGCAGCTATTTCTTGGGGTTTCTCCCTACTTGTTAACAGCAAACAACTTTGATGTTGAGACTCTCCTAAGCGTTGAATAAATTCCCCAAACACTTCATAACCGGGAAGATATTGAATTTGCGGTAAATCTATATTTGAATTCGCGATCGCGTTACCGTCATTAGCTAATATCCCCGAATATAAAACCGTGTTATAACCAGAATTACTGGATAAAATTGCATCTATATGGTCTAATACAATCAAACATCGAGAAGAACGTAAACAATCTATCAATTCAGAAATACAGAAAGAAACACTTTGTCCGTTTTTAGGAGTTTCTAACGAGATAGTTTCCAAAAGTTGATTAAAAAATACCTCTGGAGATGGAGCAAAACGCAAAGAACGCCAGATTATATAATCAAAATTATCTTGAACTTGTTCAGCCAACTTTACCGACAAAGCAGTTTTACCAATTCCAGCCATACCCAAAAGTACGATTAAACGTGCTTGCTCTTGCAAAATCCACTTTTTGAGTTGAGCTAATTCACTTGTTCTTCCATAAAATATGCTTGTATCGATCGCTTCTCCCCAATCTTGTATGGAAGTAGATTTTATCTGATCAATTTCCGTTGTTTTTTTTCTGGTAGAGTTTGTGTTAGGGGTTGTCGATTGCATTTGCAGCCAAATTTTCTTATAACCTGCTTTTTCTAACAGTTGAATTACACGACTCCAATTTTTTACCTTAATCAATTCCGAGTCTTGCTTAGTTAACATTTCTTCTATATATTTATACAATCCGTTAGAAAGATAAACTCTAACAGTGCTACTACTACGGGTTTTATAAACCTTACTAGCAATTTCCGCTGGACTCAAACCACACAGCAAACCCCGAAGAAACTTTTTCTCTACAGGTGTTAAAGCTTTCCCTTTCGCAGATGCCAAATCAATGTATAACTTTTCTAACTCCCAATTATTTTTAGCTTCAATAAAATCCTCTTCTATCTGTCGTTGACTACTTAAATTCATTCTTTTTACTGATTTACTTAAACTCGAATACGGCTTATCTTAACCAGTTTCTAGGTATTTTTATTTAAAGTCCCCATAAATAAAAATAAATATATAACGAATTTGATAACGCTTGTTAGGTGACTTCTGGGTGTAAACTTCGCTATCTTTAAACTTAATACAAACTTAATAAAAATTCTTGGAAACTTTATTGAATTAATGTAAGTCAATAATTATGGCTAATCCTGCCTGGTTTCAAGATAGCGATTTAATTTTACAGTTATCAAATTTAAATGGTGTTTTAAATGATCCAAACCTTCTGCTATCTCAAAAAAAAGAGCTTGATTTATCCTAATATCTGCAAAACTTTTAACCGCTGCATATTTTATCTGAGAAAGCTCGAACAAATAAACGTAGTAGGAAAGAGGTTTTAGCAATGATTAGAATTCGTGATGTAGTCCAACAAGCATTAGCAACTGGTTATCTGAGTCTAGAAGCAGAAAATCAACTGCGTCAATTACTGACAACTCAGTATGACTGTGAAGACTTTAACGCTTTTGTGGTTCTCCAAGAAGCAGCGATGAATGGTAGAGTCAAGCAAGAATCCCGCGAGCGTTGTGGGATTAAGTAGAAAAAACCAAAAATTTAGATGCCATATTTACTGACTTACTAGTACTTATCGACGTGGTGAAGGTTTATCATCATCCTCAAAATCTTCATCAAACAAACCCCAATCCTCATCATCATTATTATTATTATTGTCCGCATCATCAGAAGTCTTTGAAGTCACGGATGGATTAGGAGGCGGTATAATTACTCGATAATCGGCATCATATATTGATTCTGTTTTTCCTGCATTAGAATTTTTTAAATCGCGTTTGTTATAGGAATAAGAAGAATCTGCTTCCTGAGAATCTTCATATTCTTCGTCATCTTGAATTTTTGTATAGCTCGAACGAGAATCACTTGGTTGGTATTCTCTGGAGCCAAATCTTTCTTCAAACTCCCAATCATCATTAGCATTTTTATCTAAATCCCAATCATCATCCTCGTTATTCTCAAACTCATCCGGTGGTTGTGGTGTACTTGCCGGTGGTGGAGTTGATTTTCTCTGGTAATATTCATTTGCTCGTGAACGTTGATTAACGCGGGGTGAATCCTCCGTCGAAGTGGAATATGATGCAGTTTGAGGCTGCTGTGTCCTATAACGGCTTGATAATAATTGAAGCAAGCCACTGATTAGTAAAGAAGTGAAAGCACCAGCAGCGGAGCTAAACAACATCCACATTGCTAACGAAAGTGGTTGAGTT
>JBHJOU010000105.1:0-10958 GCA_050329355.1 Rivularia sp. (in: cyanobacteria) | reverse complement strand
ACAGTCAAAAATACACTTAATAGGAATCATCTTAAATTGTACTCAAGCACTAACACCCGAACAAATCGCCGATTGGACACCAATAGATTTAATTGAATCCTTAACAAATATCCCCGTTTTAGGATGTTTACCTTATTTAGAAAATCCTTTAGATTTAGACGAATTAGCAAAAGTCGCATCCGATTTACAATTAGAAAAATTATTTAATTAATAATGGGAGACGTGAGTATAATTCGTAATATCTCCCTCCGGGAGACGCTACGAAGACCGTAATTCGTAATTAATTCCCCATAAATAAATAATGGTGCATCTACAGAGTATAAATCCACAGATAAATCCGGGGGCTATGTCCTATCGGACACGCTCCAATAACAAACCTTAAAAATTAACGGGCGTGATATATCACCTCTCTACATCTAAAATTCCGGCATTGGATTCAGCAACGCCAGATTTTCAATCTAAAATCTAAAATCCAAAATCTAAAATTGTTATGGTTTCTACCTTTCCAAGTGCATCTGCCAATTTATCTAGCGTTAGACTTGATATTCGTTCGTTACATCCACAAATTATTGAATGGCGCAGATTAATTCATCAAAAGCCGGAGTTGGGTTTTAAAGAAGAACTTACTAGTAAATTTATCTCCCAGAAATTAACAGAATGGGGAATTGAACATCAAACTGGTATTGCTCAAACGGGTATTGTTGCTACTATTAATGGTAGTAAAGCAGTAGAATCCCATCAAAATCATCGAGTATTGGCAATTCGTGCCGATATGGATGCTTTACCCATTCAAGAACTCAACGACGTGTCTTACTGCTCACAACACCAGGGAATAATGCACGCTTGTGGACATGATGGACATACTGCGATCGCCCTTGGTACGGCAAAATATTTACAAGAGCATAGAGATAGTTTTCCTGGTACTATTAAAATTATCTTTCAACCTGCTGAAGAAGGACCAGGTGGTGCTAAACCAATGATTGAAGCTGGGGTATTAAAAAATCCCGATGTCGATGCAATTATTGGTCTACATCTATGGAATAATCTACCTTTAGGAACAGTGGGTGTTCGTGCCGGTGCCTTGATGGCGGCAGTAGAATCATTTCATTGTACAATTTTGGGTAAAGGTGGACATGGTGCAATGCCTCACCAAACTGTTGATTCAGTGGTAGTTGCTGCTCAAGTTGTCAATGCTTTACAAACTATTGTTGCTCGTAATATCAACCCCATTGATTCGGCTGTGGTGACGGTAGGAGAACTTCATGCAGGAACTAAAGGTAATGTCATCGCTGATACTGCCAGAATGAGCGGTACAGTTAGGTATTTTAATCTTGATTTTAAAGGATTTATTCAGCAGCGAGTCCGGGAAATAATTGCGGGAATTTGTCAGATTAATGGTGCTAGTTATGACTTAGAATATTGGGAACTTTACCCACCCACAATTAATGATATCCATATGGCTGAATTAGTCCGAAGTGTTGCAGAACAAGTTGTGGAAACAGATGTGGGGATAGTACCAGAATGTCAAACAATGGGTGGTGAGGATATGTCATTCTTTTTACAGGAAGTTCCCGGTTGTTATTTCTTCTTGGGTTCAGCAAATTCCCAAAAAGGTTTAGCTTATCCTCATCATCATCCCCGTTTCAACTTTGATGAAACAGCATTAGCTATGGGAGTAGAAATTTTCGTCCGTTGTGTAGAAAAATATTTTAAAAGTTAGGAGTTAGGAGTTAACAGTTAGGAGTTAGGAGTTAAAAATTTTTAATCATCCCCCCATCTCGTAACAATTATCTACTTAAAAACCGTAGTTATGCGGCTGTAAATTGAGAAAAGTTTTTGTATAACATATTTATAACTTGATTGTGCAGGGTCTACCGATTAATCTTTAAAAAAAGAATAATAAGTATTTTTATTTAGTAAAAACTACGGATAAGAGCTTTTAATTCCGGAAATTTTTATGCGAATATTGGGAGGTAATTAACCCTTCTGTTTAAGGACAACATTAAATTTATAATAGTTGTTTAAAATTCGCTTTGCACATTATTAAAAATAAATGTGGCAGGGAAAAGTTTTTAAAAAGGGTTTTTACCACACCATTAAAAGATAAAAATACATAAATAAATCAGGAATAATTATTATGCGCTCTAGACTTCAAGCTCCCAGAGCAAAAATTAATTTTTGGACTCCAACTAGAATTATATTTAGCACTACAATTATGAGTTTATTAATACTGTCTGGTTATTGCACTATATACTCTGTAATGTCTTTATTTCTTAAGCCTGTTTCAGTATTTCCGACATCAATTCCTTGGATTCATAGCGAATCTGAATGCAAGCATACTAATCGAACATGGCAAGATGATAAATGTTGGGATTCTGAACATGATATGACTTTTTGATTTTGAACTTTGGATTATTACAAATAATTATCATAACTTTTCTGAAGAGAAAGCAAAAATTGAGGTTAATTAATATTAGTTTAAGATGTTAACTGGTAAGCACAAGTGGTGGCAAGCACCCTGGTAATAAAAAAAGAATCTTTGAGCGTTACTCCCGATGGATAGTTTTGGTAAAATACCGATCGGTCAATATTCACCAATAGCCATTTTGTGTAACTGTGGTTGAAAATTTTTGGCTCCCTTGAGAATTGTTCCTTCAAGGTTTACATCGTAGCAGTCTGTGTAAGAAAGATTTGCAGCAGTTAAATTCGCACCACTAAAATTGGTTTCGTACAAAATGCACGACTGAAAATCGGTTCCCATTAGATTTGCTCCTGAAAAATTCGCTTCTCTCAAGGAAGCTTTAGAAAAGTTGGCAAAATAAACTTCTGCTTGTTGAAGTTTAGCTGCATTCAGGTTTGCTTGTCGCAAATCAGCCCCACTTAGATTTGCTTGCTGTAAATTGGCTCCAATTAAACCAGTTTCATACATTTTGGCTTTATCGAGTTTTGCTGATTGCAGGTTAGCTAAAAATAATTTTGCTCCCGCTAAATTAGCAGCTTTGAGATTAGCTCCCATCAAATTAGCTTTATAAAGATTAGCCCCCATTAAATTAGCTGCACGTAAAGAAGCTCCACAGAGGTTAGCATCTCGGAGATTAGCACCATAGAGCAAACCTTTATTTATAATTGAACCTGCTAAATTAGCACCTTTTAAGCTTGCTTGTTGCAAATTGACTTGATAAAGGTTCGATTGTGATATTGTAGCACCATCGAGGTTTGCACGATACAGGTCAGTTCCTTGTAAACAAGCTCCAGATAAATCGGCATTGCGTAAATCTGCTCGTTGTAGGTTTGCATTACTCAAGTCAACTCCCCTAATTTGAGCATTCCTTAAATTCAGTCTTTTATTTTCAGGATCTTGATTTGCATTTCGTCTACCAATAACAGTCAGTGCTGCTTGAATATCTGTAGGAATTTTTTTGACTTCAGTGCTTGCCTTAAATTTTGTAAAGCTAGTAATACCATTTTCTCTGACAAAAGCTGTCAGAATTTCCATGATTGTCCAATACTCTTGAACCGATTCTTGAGCAACTCTTTCTAAAGCATAAATAGCTCCAGTACGAGTAGCAACACTATCATGTCCAAGTTGAGTAATTGCGCTCATAAAACGCTCTGCTAACAGCTTTTGTTGGTTAAGTTCTATATTTTGTTGATTTATTTGGTTATCTTTGTAAGCTGCTAGTAAGCTTTTTTCCATGATTATGGTGCGTTTAGCTCCATAATAAGCATTGATAATTATTGCCAATCCCAGAAAAAATCCGCTAGAAGTCATTAAAGCCTGACTTTTATATTCGATTTTTTCTTCATTTGACAATCCTTCTATTTTTGAAATCGCTGTGAAAATAACAATTGGTGAAACCGAAAAAAAGATTGTAATTCCTATCAACCAATTCGTTAGAGCGTCTGTCTTTTTAGCAGACATAAAAACAGTATTCCTCACAACACAGAATTCTTACCGAAAGGAGTGGGATTAAAGAGTATATCATTTGTCCTAAAAATGCAATATCTGTCGAAAGTTGCAATTGCTATAGCTGTTGGACAGCTGGTAGATTGTCTCTAATATAATGCCCTAATGATATTCTCTGGCACGGTAAAATTACGTAGATAGCTGATAAGCGATTGTTGGGGAAACATCGCTAATTGATAACTTTACGAATATTTTTTTTCAATTTTGAGCGTCATGAGTAGCTTTGTTACCGCAAAACTCAGCTTCTCTTAAGTTAGCTCCATCCAAGTTTGTACCGTCGAAATTCGCTCCCTGCAAATTAGCTAAAAACAAATTAGCATTACGCAAATCAGCATGGGTAAGATTTGCTCCACAAAGATTTGCTGCACTTAATATAGCACCACATAAGTTAGCGTGAGTAAAATTTGCATGACAAAGATTTGCTGCACTTAGTAATGCACCATTTAAGTTAGCATTTTCTAGATTTGCGTCAATTAGGTTGGCTCGGTAGAGAATTGATTGCTGTAAGTTAATTTTTTCTAAGTTAGCTCCGGGAAGATTTGCGCCTCTAATATCTACATAACTTAAGTCAATCTTATCTCTACACAAGTATTTATCAATATCCGGATTAGTGATGATTTTTAGAGCAATTTGAATATCGCTGCTCATTTCGGTTATCGGATTGATTTCATGATGATTAAATAAGTTTAATGACCTATTTGTATGAATTAATTTAGTCAGAATTGGAATAATATTGTCGTATTCGCTAGGATATTCTTCACCGATTTCTTGTAAATCTTTGATGGCGATTAATCTATCTTCTATTTTGTGCTTATTTAGATTTTTTGTGGCGATTTTTAAGCGGTTTTTGATACTTTTGTTATCTGATGCTCTCATTATTAATATTGAGTAAGTATATAATCGCAAAGCTTTTGTAGCAAGGTTTGCGTTTGATCTAGTTTTATCGAATATTTTATAGAATACATCATTGATATTAAATTAACTGTCACTTCGCTATCATAATTATTTAGCTATACGATCATAAATACAAAAATGTTTTCTCGCATTACATCGTATTTTAATTCGGTTTGATTCCATAATTAAAAAAAAGGGATAAAGGGATGAAAAGATAGCTGCTAATTGCTAACTTCTAAATATCAGCTTTTAATCCAAAATCTCAAATCAACAAAATGCAACAAAATATACAGCCTTTTATAAAAGACCTGGTGTTAGTTGGTGGGGGACATTCTCATGTTATTGCCCTGAAAATGTTTGCTATGAATGCTTTACCGGGAGTTCGGATAACTTTGATTACCGATTGTAGCGATACTCCCTATTCAGGAATGTTACCTGGACATATTGCTGGTTTTTATACTCATGAACAATGTCATATCGATTTACGCAAGTTAGCAAATTTTGCTCAAGCACAACTTTATATAGATTCTGTAATTGGTATTGATTTACAGAAAAATCAAGTCATTTGTGCAAATCGTCCTCATGTCAGTTTTGATTTATTATCGATTGATATTGGTTCGACTCCCGCAACAATTTCTGTACCCGGTGCGGCAGAATATGCGATTCCTGCAAAACCTGTAGGAAAATTGTTGGAAAATTGGTATGAGTTGGTTGAAGAAATTCAGCACAATCCGCAAAAGTCTATGAATATCGGGATTGTTGGTGGTGGTGCTGGGGGTGTAGAATTAGCCCTGTCAATGTGGGGGAATTTAAAGCGATATCATCCGACTAATTTGCAAATTCATTTATTTGGTCGCGATATGCCGAAGGCATCTAGCTTCGCTAATCGCAATTTATTATCCCATCATCATGCTTCTGTAGGAAGTTGGTTGGGGAGGATTTTAATTCAACGTGATGTTAAATTGCATTTGGGTGAGACAGTATGTCAAGTTGCACCTCCGGAGGATATAGAAAGATTTAATGTTATATGTGAATCGGGGTTGGAGGTAAAATGCAATTATGTATTTTGGGTAACTCAAGCTTCTGCACCACAATGGTTGTCAGCAACGGGAATTACTACAGATGAACGAGGATTTATTTTAGTTAACGATAATTTACAGTCGGTATCTCATCCCCAAGTGTTTGCCGCTGGAGATATTGCAACAATGAAAAATCATCCCCGTGCGAAAGCTGGGGTTTTTGCGGTGCGTCAAGGGAAACCGTTATTTGAGAATTTACGACGCAGTTTATTAGGCAAAAATCTCAAAAATTATCAACCACAGAAAGATTATTTAAGTTTAATCGGTACTGGGGATGGAATGGCGATCGCAACTCGTGGATGGTTGACTTTACCACCCCATAAATTATTATGGCTTTGGAAGGATTACATTGACCGTCAATTTATGAAACGGTTTCGGGATTTACCGGAAATCAGCAATCGTACATTGACAATCCAAAATTCCTTAACTCCTAACTCCTCACTCCTAACTCCTAACTCTTACCTTCCCTGCTCTGGATGTGGCTCTAAGGTTGGTGGTAATGTTTTAGAGAGGGTTTTACAGCGAATTCAAAAGGAACAACCTGTTATAGAAAGAGAAGATATTATTATCGGCTTAAAATATCCAGATGATGCTGCTGTGGTGAAGGTACCCACGGGAAAGGTGATGGTGCAGACGATTGATTATTTTACTAGTTTAATTAATGACTCTTATATTTTTGGACAAATCGCTGTCAATCATTGTTTAAGCGATATTTTTGCAATGGGTGCAATTCCTCAAACTGCTTTGGCTTTAGCGACTATTCCCTATGGTATATCTTCTACAATTGAGGAAACTCTTTTTCAATTATTATCGGGTGCTGTTAAACAGTTAAATCAAGCTGGAGTATCTTTAATTGGTGGACATACTATTCAAGGTAATCAATTAGCATTTGGTTTATCTTGTAACGGTTTAGCGGAGGAAAATCAACTTTTACGTAAAAGTGGAATGCAAAGGGAACAAGTGTTGATTTTAACGAAAGCTGTGGGTACAGGAACTTTATTTGCTGCCCAAATGCGTCGTCAAGTCAAAGGAGTTTGGATTGATAAAGCTATAAAATCAATGTTGTTATCAAATCAAGCTGCATCTGGATGTTTTTTAGAATATGGTGCAACTGCTTGTACTGATATCACGGGTTTTGGTTTAATTGGTCATTTATTAGAAATGGTCAAAGCTTCTCAAATTGGAGTTACCTTGAAGTTTGATGATATTCCGATTTTAGATGGTGCTAGGGAAACTGTTGAAAAAGGAATTTTTAGTTCCCTTTATCCGGAAAATCTCAAAACTGCGAATTATATTAAGAATTTAGAAGAATGGGTATTTCATCGTAATTATCCTTTATTATATGACCCACAAACTTCCGGGGGTTTATTAGCTGCCGTTAGTCGTGAGCAAGCTGATAGTTGTTTGAGTAAGTTGAAAGAGTTGGGTTATGAGCAAGCAAGGATTATTGGTAAGGTTGTAGGGGAAGAAGGCATAAGATTGGTTTAAAAACACCGAGTTTCGCAGAGCTAGAGTTCAGAAGTTTACAAACTTGGTTTAGAAGCTACAGATTCTCGAACTTTTTCCAAATAATCTGGAAAATTTTAATCCTAATAATTTTTTTACAATGCGATACAACTACCAAATGGCATAATTAAGCGACAATTGGATCTTATAAGAAAAATGCCGAAAACCCCTGAGAAACAGCGGCGCAGTTGCGTTTTTCGTGCTGTCTTACAGGGGATGAAGGCTAGCAGCAGGATTTATCCTGCATTGAAATTAATCTTTTTGTTGTTCAATATAACGCTTCACTGTTTCAGTACAAATATTACCTGCTGTTGACACAAAGTAACTAGGTGTCCATAAAGTAGGTAATTTTTTTAGCTCAGGATACTCGCCTTTTAAATGATGTGATGCTCTGCCTTTAATTTTTCTCATGATACTTGATGGTTCATCCGTAGGTTTAACATTCAAAAATAAATGCACGTGATCAGGCATAATTTCCATTGCAATAATTTTCCATCTATTCTCTACTACCAACTCACAAATAATCTTTTGTAATCGGGGCGCAATAGCCCCGACTAATACTTTTTTACGACGTTTGGCAATAAATACAAAGTGGTAATTTAGTAATGAAACGGCATTACCTTCGTGTCTATATTCGTCTAAAGAAAAACTTGCCATTTTTGTTTGTTAACCTATTGTAATTTGTATAAAGCTATTGCATATTAAACATAGGTCGAAAACAAGAGTTTAGTTAAAGGTAATAACTGAATGCTAACTAATTACGTCTTTAAACTACGCCCCAATGTTACTCAGTCGAATGATATGAGTAATTGGTTAAACATGCTTCGTTCCTCATATAACTGGTGTTTAGGTGATAGACTTTCGCAATATTACCAACAATTGATACAAGGTAATTACTGTGACATTCGCACCAAATCAGAAGCATGTCCTATAACTTGTTACGTTAGTAAAAATGGTGCAACAGGTGAACCTTGGAAAGATACGAAATTTGATAAAAAAGGTAAGATACGAAATCCCAGAAGAAATGCAGGGGATATCCAAATAACATCTTTACCTGAGTTAAAAAAATCAAGACCTTGGTTTAGTAAAATAGATTCTACTGTATTACAACAAAATATAAGGAGATTGGACACTGCTTACCAAAATTTCTTTGAGGGTCGAAGTTTCCCCAAATTTAAAAATAATAGTAATTTTACTTCCTTTAGTTACACTATGGGCGTAAAAGTCAAAGGAAATAAAATATATCTTCCTAAGTTAGGGTGGATGAGATATTTTGTTTCACGTTCTATTCCAGAAGGATTTGCAATAAAGACAGTAACAGTTAGAAAACGACAAAATGGATGGTATGTATCTATTAGAATAAAAGATGAAACTATTCCTGACTATATATCAAAACCTTTAACAGAAGTTAAATCAATCATTGGTTGCGATTTGGGATTAACTAAACTTGTTCATCTTTCTGATAGAACTCAAATAGATAATCCTCGGTTTGCAACAAATAAAAAGACTAAACGATTGTTAAAGATTAGACAAAAAAGGGTTAGTAGAAAAGTTAAGGGTAGTAAAAATAGAAAAAAATCTTCTCAAAAACTCGGAAGATTTCATCAAAATATTACCGATAAAAAAACTGCATATCAATGGTATGTTGCAAATAGAATAGTATCAAAAAATGTTGATGCTATTGCTCTCGAAGATTTGAATATATCGGGAATGATGAAACGTTGTAAGGTTAAGGTTGATGAAAAAACCGGAAGATTTCTTAAAAACGGACAATCAAGAAAAAAAGGATTAAACCGATCTATATCTGATGCTAGTTGGGGTGAATTAATTTTAAAGATTGAGTATCTTGCTGCAAAACAAGGAAAAGTCGTGATTAAAGTTAATCCTAGACACACTAGTCAAATATGTAGAAATTGTGGACACATCGATAAATCAAATCGTGTCGGTGAAAAATTCATCTGTACCAAATGTGGGTATCACGAACATGCTGATATTGGTGCAGCAAAAACAATCAGAGATATAGCTTCTGAAATAGTACGTGGGGACTCCGCGAAACTAACTGCTAGTCAGTAAAACGCCCAAAAGATATCATCACGCTCTTTGAGCAAACGTGATGAGTTTGGGAACTTGTGAAAACAGGATATTAAATCTGAAAGGATTTAAGAATCCCCGTGTCTTAAGATCGGGGAGTGTCAACCAACGCTTCTACAGTCCCAATCTGCTAGGTTCAAAGGATAAACGAAGCAGGTACTTCAAGATAAAACGCTCAAACTTGGCGATCGCCAAGCTTCATTTTCTATAAGCAAGCGTACCATATCAATACTCGCATCCGGACTACTAAGAATCCGCTGGCGCTTTATTAACGCGCCTACACAAGCAAAACCTGCCGGAGACAGGTTCTCAATTAAGTCCAGATCCGCCGGACTTAGTTTGTGTAGCTGCGGTAATAAAGCGCCAATATTAATTATTAATTATCCATTGATTTCTGACCGAAATACATAATTAAAAGCACAAATAAACCCAACCCTGTTAAATATTTAATGGAGTCTGGAATGCTAGGATTAGGAGAGAAAAAACCTTCAATAATACCGGCAATAATTAACATTGGTACAATACCAAATAGCAACTGTACTGCTTGAGAAGCATGAAATTTAATTGCATCCAGACGACGATATTTTCCGGGAAATAAGATTGCTTTACCAATTAATAATCCCGCACCTCCTGCCAGAAAGATAGCGGGTAATTCTAAGGAACCATGGGGAAATACAAACGCCCAAAAAGGATAAGCTAAATTATTTTGACCGACTAAAGTTGCAACCGCACCAATTAATAAACCGTTAAATATCATTAAATAAACTGTGAATAATCCAGCGGTAATTCCACCAGCAACTGCACCAAAAGATACTCTTAAATTATTAATCATAATCCCAGAAGATGCTAAAGGTTCGACACCGACAATCGAACCCATCCACAATTCGCCATCGTCGCGAACTTTGGAAATTATGTTTGGAGGTACTATTAAGGACATAAAAGTTGGATCTTGCCAAGCGTACCACCAAGCAACTAATGCTCCTAATAGAAACAAAACAGTCGCAAAAATAATATAAGGAGAAGTTTGCCGTACTATTGCAGGTAATCCCCAACGATAGAATTTTGCTGCTCCTAACCACTCTTGACGACGGGAACCTTGATAAATTTGTGTATAAGCACGAGTTGTTAAAGTTTGTAAATTTTGAATTGTAGTATTGCCGAGATGCTCTCATGCACATATTTAGACGTGTAAAATTTCGTACTCCTGAAAGTATAGAATTAGAATTTACCCTTGCAGGGATTGGTAATCGTGCTTGGGCATTGTTGATTGACTATCACGTTTTAGGATTAACAATAGCTTTATTCGTAGTAGTCTGGACAACGCTTTCAGTGCAGTTAACTGATTTTTGGATATCAATTTTCGGGACTCAAACTCCTTTGTGGATGTTGGCGATCGCGTTTTTTATTCTTTTCGCGATTTA
>JBHJOU010000408.1:0-3576 GCA_050329355.1 Rivularia sp. (in: cyanobacteria) | reverse complement strand
TGAATAAACATCAACCATCAGCACCATACGTTTTAGTAGTGGAAAATTGGCAGGTTGTAGGTTTGTTTTCTTGGGAAGATGTTTTACGGGTTGTAGAATCGGAAATGAATTTAAGAAGCTGTAAAATTACTGAAGTATTCATCGCTTCAGTAATTAAGCTTGAATATTCTCAACTTCAAGACATTCAATTAATATTAAATATTTTCACTCAATTTAAAAATATACCTATTGTAATAGAAGATGAAAAAAAACAATTATTAGGTTGTATTTCACCTGAAATGATTACTATTTTTTTACTCGAAAATTACGAATTAAAAATTAGAGAAGCAGAAGATTTCCGGAATATAAATCATCAAAAAATATGGGGAAATTTAGATTCAGAATCAAAAAGCAAAATTGAAAATTTAGAAACTTTGCTTTACCTTCAACAAGCTTTAGAAAGTAGTAGTGAAGGAATTATTATTACAGATTTAGCAGGTAGGGTAATTTATATAAATTCCAGCTTTAGTAAAATTTTGCACTATACTCGTGAAGAATTAAATGCATTAGGAGGATTCTCATTAATCTGGAACGATATAGCAGAATATCAACAATTATTAGCAACCATAAAACAAAGAAAATCATGGCATAATGAATTAGAAATAAAATCTCGTAATGGTCAGGTTATCCAGATTAATTTACGAACTGATGCAGTAGAAGACGTTACGGGCAAAATTATTGCCATGATCAGCGTTAACATCAATATTGGCGAAGAAATCAAAGCACAGAAAGCTTTACACTTAAAAGAGAAAGCAATCGCTGCTAGTAATAACGGGATAGCGATTTTTGATGTGAGATTACCTTCTAAACCGATTGTTTATGGTAACGCTGAATTTGAACGCTTGAGTGGTAATAGTGTATCGGAAGCATTAGGACTAACAAACGATTTTATTCAAGAGATTAATCATGCAATAAATAAACTAAATAAATTAAATAAATTAAATAAATTATCTCAACTAGACTCTGATATTTCTTCAAAAGAATTTACACCAATTATACGTAACTACTGTAAAGATGGGAATGAATATTGGTATCAACTTAATTTTTCTCCTATTTTTAACGACAAGAATAAATTAACTCACTACATATGCATTCAAACTGATATCACTAAACATAAGCTTGCAGAAATGTCGCTGTTTTTAACACAAGAAAAATTAAAACACTTACTCTTTTCAAACACGGGAGTAATTTATACTTCTGATTTTTGTGAAGACTATATTATAACTTTTATCAGCGATAATATTTTTGAGATAATCGGTTATCAAACAGATGAAATTGTGTCCGATTCTAATTTTTGGTTAACTCACATTCATCCCGATGATTTATCCTTATTTCGTGCAGAGTTGCCCAAGGTATTTACTCAAAAAAAAGTAATTATCGAATATCGCTTTCTTCACAAAAATGGTAACTATATTTGGATATATGAACAGTCAAAATTAGTCAAAGATTATGACAATAATCCTGTAGAAATTGTTGGTCATAGAATTGATATTACCGAACGTAAACAACTTGAAGAAGACTTCAAACAAGCATTAGAGAAAGAAAAAGAACTTAACGAACTTAAAACCCGTTTTATTTCTATGACTTCTCATGAATTTCGTACTCCTTTAAGTACTATTCTTTCTTCTTCAGAATTACTAGAAAACTACCGCAATCAGTGGGAAGAAGAAAAGCAACTCAAGCATTTTAATCGGATAACAACAGCAGTCAAACACATGAATAATTTATTAAATGATGTCTTATTTTTTGGCAAAGCAGAAGCGGAAAAACTTGATTACAATCCAGTTGAAATGGATTTAGTTGAATACAGTCGGCAGTTAGTAGAAGATGTGCAAATTAATCAGAACAAAAATGAAGTTGGTCGTTTAGATGTAGAAATTAACTTTATAACTAATCAGACTCAAATCATCGGTAATTTTGATGAAAAAAATTTAGGACATATCTTAAATAACTTACTTTCAAATGCAATTAAATATTCTCTACCTGGAACTACTGTCAACGTTACTCTTTCTTCTCAAAAACAACAAGTAGTATTTGAAATTGAAGATAAAGGTATCGGAATTCCCCCAGAAGATTTACCTTGTTTATTCGAGTCTTTTCATAGATGTCAAAATGTAGGGAATATCCAAGGTACAGGATTAGGATTATCGATTGTTAAAAAGTGTTTAGATATGCTCCAAGGCAAAATTAACGTCACTAGTGAGGTTGGATTCGGAACAAAGTTTACAGTGACAATTCCTTTAGAAAACTCCTGTAATAACTCTTAGATGTTTGTCAATTTTTATGATTAACTAAATAAAATAGAGATAGATAATTTTAAGTGTAATTACTATGGCAATTGCAAATAATCTGCTTGTAAAATAAAACACTATATCATGATTAATTAATGTTGATTTATCTAAATATTATTCATGGATTTTTCATTTATTAAACAATAAAAAATCATCAAATCATCAAACAATTTTAATTATATTATATAGTTATGACTAAAATATTAGTAATTGAAGACGAAGAATCAGTACGTGAAAATATTTTGGATTTACTCGAAGCTGAAAGTTTTGAAACTCTAGCTGCTGCGGACGGAAAAATAGGAATAGATTTAGCAATTTCTGAAGTACCAGACTTAATTCTGTGCGACTTAATGATGCCAAATATTGATGGTTATGAAGTTTTAAAAAAGCTACATTTACAAGCAGTTACGGCAACTATTCCATTTGTTTTTCTTACAGCTAGAACTGCTAAAGCTGATTTACGTAAAGGGATGAATTTGGGTGCTGATGATTATCTTACCAAGCCATTTACTCGTGCGGAATTGTTAAATACAATCATGAGTCGTTTGGAAAAGAAAGTAACTGCTTTTAAATATATTTCTAAAACAAATAAAAATACCGCGAGATTTTTACCAGAATTTCAGATTTTAAAAACTTGTTTGCTGAAAACTTTAGCCAAGAGAAATCTCAAAGAATTTCAAGTTAATTATCAACCAATTGTTGATAGTGCTTTAGGTAATATAGTTGCTGCTGAAAGTTTAATCCGCTGGGAAAGTCCAGAACTAGGTTTGATTTCTCCAGCAGAATTAATCCCTTTAGCTGAATCCACAGGTTTAATTATTCCAATTGGAGAATGGTTAATAAAAAATGTTTGTAAGCAAACTAAAATATGGCAAGATGCAGGGTACAAAAATTTCTACTCTACAGTTAATATTTCAATTAATCAATTAATTCAGCCAGATTTTGTTTCCAAAATACTTACAGTATTAGCAGACAATAATCTGCATCCCTCCTCTTTAGAATTAGAAATTACAGAAGGGATGGTTGAGCAAGATGTGAATACAGCAATTAATCGAATGGAGGAATTACAATCTTATGGTTTGAAACTTGCTATTGATGACTTTGGTGTAGGTCGTTCTTCTCTGATATATTTGAAACAACTACCAATAAATACCTTGAAAATAGACCACTACTTTATCCATAATATTGATAAAGATATACAAAAATCAGCCATAACTAAAGGCATTATTGAAATGGCTCATAATCT
>JBHJOU010000488.1:0-2075 GCA_050329355.1 Rivularia sp. (in: cyanobacteria) | reverse complement strand
AACTGAAGCGTTACTGGCGAATTTTGGATAAATAACTGCAATCCATATGCGAATGTTGCAATCGTCCCCAAAAATGCTAGAGGACGGTCAAGTTTGGGAATTAAATAAATCGTGAATCCTAAAAAAAACGGAAGTGCAACCCAGGCAATCGTAATATTGTTGATCATGGTGTATTGTTCTTCTCAATCTCGTTGCTTTCCAAGGTGGGATTATCCCGCGCTAGCTTCATCACCCCAACCAACATTAGGGCTTGAATTGAAAACCCAATGACAATCGCTGTTAAGATTACCGCTTGGGGAACTGGATCGGCATAATTACGGTTTTGAACATCTGAAAAAATCGGTGTAAATGAACCATCAAGTGATGCGATCGCGACGTAATAAGCTATGACTCCTGTACTCATCACATCCATCGCTACTATTTTCATCACCAGATTTTTTTTAAAGATGATGCCCAAAAATCCGCATATAATTGTTGCGAGTACAGATGCTTCTAACACAATAATTGCTTTTTAGCTAAAGTTTAGTTATAATCATTTCCTGGTCAGTGCATTGAGTTGACTCTATACAAGTTTGGTGTATCTCGGATAATTAAAGATATACGAATAACTTTGATTCAAGACACATGAAAACCAAGCACGAACAATAGAAACAGCGTGCTTTAAAGCCTAGACTCTCGTTACAGAGAAAAATTCAAATTTCTAACTGCTTTCAATAATTTTCAGTTTCCTAATTTCTAGAAATTAAGAAGAAAAAATGCCTTTAGACAGGTGTTTTGCATTGGCATCGATAGAATTCGCCCTTGATTATTAACATATGGATTACTTATGATACTTTACCCCCGGTCTTAAGAATTGATTAATTTCTTATATCTAGAATAAATGGTATCTGGTGTTGAAAGCAAGAAATTCATCTGGAGATAGAGACGCGATCATGTTGCCGTTTTCTCTCCCCATGATTGTAATCAAGCTACCGCTAACGATAATTCGGTGAAACACTTTATTTGAGCGGTTGGATTTGAAAGCTTCAGATAATGAGCAACCTGGAGCGTCGCGATTATATTGAGTAGGCAAAAGTTACACCTATGCTTCCCCTTCAGGAAGATGGATATTTTCATCTGTGGAAGAATCTTCAAGGCAATTCATAAGCAAACTTATATCTAATTGATAAGATAAACAAAAATCAATGAAAATTTTGTATACATAATTTGTAATATTTAGTTTACAAAAAGTTGTACTTCCGAATAGCTAGAAAAGATTCCTATTTACAAACGAGATTACAGACCATTTGGGTGTAATATGGTTTTTTATTATCTGTAGAGCCGTATGACCAAAAATCAAAAACTTAACTTAATAGCTTGATAATATCTAGCAAATAAGCAAAAAAACGTATTACAAGCTTTATATTCCGAGGATGTGAACAGTTTAATTAGTTAATATTTGTAAAAAAGGGTAGTAAAAAGAATACACAAAGTTGCCATTGAACTACTAGGATTGACAAATATGCTAGATGATGGGGGGTTGAAATATATTGCAATTTATGGATATGTATTTTGATGATTTTGATCTAAAAATCACAGGAATTCCTTTTGATTGATGAAATTCGCTCTGTTGCAAGATTCAGTTTTCGAGAAGCTTTGTTGCTCCGTCAGGTAGTTTAAGTAGGTTGGCGTTAAAAATTGTAATTGGGACAAGGCAGTAGGCACTCGGCAGTCGGAGTAAGAGTTTAAGGCTAATTTAGATTCTGTAACATAGTTCTGTTTATTTCTACCAACTTACTTACAGATATCAAAAATAAGTTACTCCCTTCCCGCCCTAAAATTAGCCTTCTCTATGAAATCTCTTTCCTCCCTCTTGAAAAGTTGCTCATGGGGGAGACCCCCAAGACCGCACTTTATGTCCTAACGGACACGCTTCGCTAACGCTGTGTTCTCTGCGTCAAGCATCGGTTTTTTTCAGTAATCTTTCAGCGGAAAAGGAGTAGCCAAACAAATTAGAATACTTCACCTTTGTATTAAGATATATACCGCAACAGCGATTACAAAATAACCAAAACTTTTTTCTAATAACTTAGGCT
>JBHJOU010000867.1:0-5639 GCA_050329355.1 Rivularia sp. (in: cyanobacteria) | reverse complement strand
CGGGGGGTAGGTTGAATTCAATTCGGGATTGATTAGCTGTGGATACTAAAGATTTTTCCACAGTACTAAGTTGTTCTAATGGTAAATTACCGTTCGCGATCGCAATTGCTTCTCGTAATGTCAGTACGTCATCTGCCTGAATTGCTCCATCTCGGTTGCTATTGACTGTTACACTCAAAGTTAAAGCTGTTTTCTGTTGAGCAAAGGCAATATTCGGAGCTGTTAGTAATAAAATTGGTAGGCTTGTTAATAAGCGTTTAGCTGTGTTTAATCGATTGAAAGAATTATTTTTATTTTGTGTATACATTGTTTTTACCGTTTTTTTACTGATGACATTTGAGGTTAAAGCCTTTCTATTCCCTGAATATAAGGAAATAAGCTCATAAAGCAAATGTATATTTTGCTTCATGTATCTATCTTCATCTCTTACGTCCTGTCATCAGTCTTTGCAACAGCGTTTTTTCGTCTTTTTGAGATTTATTTGCTTTTTTAATTCTTTCTAAACTTGTAGCTGTAGGCTTTTTGTCTTTGAGTTGATTAATTAAAGTTTGTCGCTGTTCTATTTCTTGACGAGGTACTCTTTTCTGTAAACCGAAACCGTTGAATAATTCATTGAGTTTGACTGTTAAACCTAAATATGGTCCGCTAGCAGAACGACTTCCATCAAAATCGCGATCGTCTATTTCCCCAAAAGCGTAACCCGCTGCTAATCTTAAATTTGGTGTGAGATAATAACCTGCTTCGACAACAAAGCCGGTTTCGGTATAGTCAGACTGGCTAATTACTCTAGCTTCCCCGACTAAATCCCAACTGTATCCCAAACGATAAGTAGCGCGAAGTTGTCCCAGATTTGTCGTACTATTGGATGAGAAATCATCGGCTAAATAAGTAGTACTGTTGCGTAAAGCATATTTACCGTAAAATTCCCATTGCCAATTTGGTGCGTAAATAGTTTCTATGGCAAAAGTATGGTCTTCTGCACCAGTACCTGTTCCGAATAAGATAGTATCGGGAATTGTTGAGGGATTTTTGCGGTATTCGTAGCGCAATAAAGCGTTGAATTTATCATCTTGAGGATTGCGGTATGCTAAACCCATTCTCAGGTTAGCTGTATCTCCTAATGCTCTCAAGGTTTGATTGCTCGAACCTGCTTGTTGATATCTTGCTAAAGCGGTAATTGATGATGAAATTTTACCTGTAGCTCCTGCGGAAATTACGGTATTGTTTCCACTGGATGAACTTCTGCGTTCAAAAAGAGCGCTGGCTTTGAAGTTGGGATTATCAGTATATTCTAAGCCGATGCTATAGCTATCACCGTCAGCAAAACCCAAGGATGCAGCACTTTGACCGACAGCGAAGGGTTGTGCGAATTGTACACCCGTACCGTTACGACCAAAAAAGTCACCGAAAACGTGTTCGTAAGCTAGATTCAATCGCAATCCGGAAGCTATTGTTATCCCCTGTTTTAAGCCTAATGCACCTTGAGTAGTTGGTCCATTGGCACCACCTAATACAGAAAAGCGTCCGGTAACAGAGGTGTCTTCACCAAATTTGTGTTCGCCGTTGACGTTAAAGCTAGTGATGGAATTACCGTCAAATTGTCCACGAGTGTAAAACTGTTGCGTTAGGGAAAGGTTAATTCCTGGAATTGCTTCCCAATTAATCCCTAAGATGGTTCTATCGGGGAAAACTGCGTCTGTATTTTCGGATAATGTAGTTTCGTTTTGCGCTACAAAGGAAAGTTTATTTCCCAGAGGAACGTTCAGACGAGAACGTAATTGGTTAGAATCGGTATTCAAAGTTTCGGGAGATATTCTATCTTCTCGTTCCCGTTTAATCCAATCAACAGATAAATTAGCTTTACCAATTCGCTGTACAATACCAGCGGCAATTGTAGTTAGAGAGTTATCGACTTCACTACCAGGAATTGCAGTTGTGCGGGGTGAAAATAACTCTTCAAAGGTATCTATCGGTTGGGGTGCGATACCAAAATTATCTTCGTGATCATATTGAAAGCGTAAATTGGTTGTCTTAGTAATTCTTCCCGTAATTTGCGCTCCATAACGAGTTTGTCCGGGAACGAAACTAATGGTAGCATCATTAGCAAATCCGGTATCTGCGAAACGGTAATAAGCGCGAGTTTGTAAACCTGGAATAAATTCCGCTTCAGCTTCCGCTCTCATCGCATTACCTTCGATCATTCCCATCTCATTAGAATCATTGCGAGAACGAGCGTATTCAGCGATAATTTTACCTAACTTACCAAAACTAAACTGAGCATCTGCACCATACAATTCAAAATCGCGATCGCCTTGATTTTCTTGCATATAAGTAGCAGCTAACCAACTATCTTTATTAATACCGCGAGAAAAGTTATATTGTAACCGTCCTGCATAAATATCGGTGTCAGCACCTGCTCCCTCATATTGATAGGTAGTAACGATACGTCTGACTAACACTTCACCAAATTCGTTGACATCGGTACGTAAAATCGGTTCGCGGAATAAAACCGTTCCTCTGTCATAATCAATTTCATAATCGGGCCCACGACTCAATTGTTTACGCTGTAATACAGTACCGGGGCGATTGAGTTCTTCTAATTCGATAAAAACAGTTTCACTACCAGGTATAACCAATCTACGAGATAAAAAGTAAAATCCACTAGTTCCATCAGGAGGTAGAGTATCCCGTTGAAAACCTTCCACATTATTTCCATAAAAAGCCGTAGCTTGGAGATTTCCAATATTGTAATTAGCTTTAAAACCGTGTAACTGACGAGTCAGAGAGGTAAATTGTTGGGAAGAACGAGAAAATTCTTCAGTATTGTAATCACCCCACATCGCATAATCGGGACTAGCTCCCGAAATCTTAGACGAACGCTCTAACCGTAAATACACGCTGTCAGTAGATGGAGTAGTTGGATTTACTGTTGAACTATCACCATAAACAGGGTAATTTTGTTCGCTAAATTGATAACTGCCAAACAAGCGATTATCGCAATTACAATCTTCATTTAGCGAACGACTACTATCATAAGCACCCGTTACCAACCATTCACCAATTGCACCAGTTGCAAAAATAGCCGAACGAAATTTTACTTCGGTACTATTATCTTCATTTTCTGGGAGAAAATCCTTAAATCGACTATAAAAATCCGTACCTCTGGCACCTAAACGAAAATCAATCACTCCTGTCATCAAACTCGGACGCAAAGCCGTTTGAAATTGTAATTGAGTAAAAGCTTCTAATTTGCCAACTTTCGCTTGAATACGTACAGTTTTTGCATCAAAATCCGATTTAAGAGTAGCAGTAAATTCTCCTGCTTTTGCTTGTACTTGGAATCCTGGTTGTCCCGGTTTAAAATCGGGTTCGAGAAACTCTCCTGCTGTAGTTGCTAAAGTAACAACTGCATCATGATTAGAACGATTGCCGTTTTCATCTAGTAATACACCTTTGATAGTTGCTGTAGAACTTCCATCAGCAGGAATCCGTGATTCTACGGTATCTACTTTCAGTTGATGTACTCCACCTCTAACAATTACTTTTACAGTAACCGCAGCTTCCTGAGAACCGATAACTTGAGCAGAGATAATATTTTCTCCATTTTGTAGAGAAACACCATACCATGTTTGTGTTACCAAATCAGTTTCAGAATCGGTTTCAGTTCGTCCAATTAAAGAACGATCAGATAATTCCCCATTAACTCGTAATTCCACCTCGTTACCTACAGGAAACTGAATGATAATTGGAGTAGCTGGGACATCTATAACAGCATCGAGTGTAGGAGCGAGGATTCTTACCGTTGCAGAATTATTCGTGTCTTTAGGGAACTGAGAAATATATTGAGTAGAATTTGGTGCTAAATTGGGGTTTAAACTTTCGGGATTAGGTAAAGCAAAGGGTGATTGAGAATAAGATGCTAAAAGGTTAGTATTATTAGTAATATTACTAATATTATTACTATTAATAATATCTAATTTTTGGTTGCGGTTATCTCCAGAAAGAAATGGATTATATCCTGCTGCTAATTTCATTTCCAAGGAATTTGCAGGCTGTATAGCAACTAATGATGAAAAATTGTAATTTTTATTTGTAAAATTATCTGTCGTCCAATTTTTAGCAATTAAAATGGGGATATTCTCAGGTGCTTTATTATTATTAATTGGCTCAAATACATTAATTGCAACCAATTTTGAATCAACTTCAGCAAACCATTCTTTTATATCTGTTTTTTCTTCAGATATCTTTGTCAATTGTTGTTCTGCGAGATTTTCGGTATCAATAGGAGGTTCTAAAGCAAGTAAATAATTATCACTTTTATGACTTGAATTAATTTTTTGTAAATTATCAGATAATTCCTTGTCTGTGCCTACAGATAAAAATAGATTTTGTGAAGATAAAACTTCTGAAATTTCTTCAATTTTAGGAACAACATCTTGTAATTCTAAATTACCATTGTCTTTTATTGAAAATAATTCTGACTGACTATCAAATAATTCAAAAGCGATTAATTCTTTTACTTCTTCTGGTGAATCTATTTCCTGATTTCGTTCATCTACAAGTTTTTGCAAACTTTTAGGTAAATTGCTATCAGGTTGAAATGGTTTGATAGCAATTGTTTTTTCTAATTCTTGTTGTGAATCTATTTCCTGATTACGCTCATCCACAAGTTTTTGTAAACTTTTAGGTAAATTACTATCAGGTTGAAATGGTTTGATAGCAACTAAATTTTCTTCTATATCTACATTTATTATTTGCTCATTTTTTGGATTTACTAATGCGTTTGAACTTTGAAGTAACTCTATTTTCTGATTCTTTAACTCATGAGCTTGTACAATTGCACGTAAACGACTAGATTTACTAATCCTATCCCCGTCTAAAACTACCAATCTCTCATTACCTCTTTCCTTAGCGCTCTCAGCGTCTCTGCGGTTTTTATTTCCATAATTTTCAACCGTTCCTGAATTAGTCTTTTTTTGTAAATCAGAATTCGAGTTACTAGTAGATTCAGCACTTGCAACCAACGGATATAATACTACACTAATAACCCCGGCGATCGCGACGATTAATTTTAAATTGAGTTTCATTTCTTTGCCTCCTCACCAAAGCTGGGAGTGACTGCGAAGTTCATTCTTACCATTCCACCAGGCTCTAAATTTACTAACCGTGATTGACTGTTGCGCTCTTTAAACTTGACATTGGGTGCTAAAGTATAACCCGGTAAACTTTGTAAATCCAAAACACCAGTATGTTTACCAGGTAATACATTTTTGACAGAATACAAACCATCTGCATCAGTAGTAATACGGTTGCCATTTTCCAAGAAAATTACCGCATTTGGTACCCCAGGTTCCCCTGGTTGCTGTTCACCATCAAAATTCTTATCCACAAATACCCGACCGATAATAGTACCGCAATCAGCAGTAATACCTGGTCGAATCTTGAGCAAATGTGTCGCTGGACCATCTTTAACAGCAAAATCATTATCAACACGTTGAGCGTTAACAGTAGCCGTATTACGTCCCGAACCTCGTACCGCATCGGGAGTTAATTTGGCAGCATAGGCTATATTCAGAACTCCATCAACCGGAATCGTGGCATCAGTACGGAAAGTCACAGTAGAACCATTAACTTCAGTA
>JBHJOU010000650.1:0-2431 GCA_050329355.1 Rivularia sp. (in: cyanobacteria) | reverse complement strand
ATGCTTATGTCGTTGAGATGCACCAGCAATTTTCCCGGCATTATAAAATACTAAACCATCAATTTCAGCCAAACAAAACCACATTGCTTGAAAATCTTGATAATTAAGTAAACTATCCTGTTCCTCAAATTCACGAGTCACAATCAACAAGTGATTATCCACAACATTATATTTATTCAACAAACAGAGATGAGTCAGTGAAATATCCCCAACAAATAAATCTTCTTCATAAGGAAGAAAAGGATTAAAATCCTGACCTTTTTTACTAGCTTTATCCTGCTGATTTTTCGCTTCGTCTTTGCGTTTTAAATTAGATAAAATACGGACTAAAAAATTAACTCCATTCTCTTCAATAAATTCGTAATCAGTAGCTATCGATTGCAAAGCCCCACATTCCAAACCGTGTTGAGTTTGTTCTCTTACCCTTGCCCATAAAGTACCGGGTTGTAATAATAGTTTTTCCTTAACTGATTCTTGATCTGACATATTTTTCTTAACCAAATACTGTATAAAAGCAGATGTTTTTCATAAAATTTTTAATCTTACCGGAATCACATACAATAATCTTGTTTTATCTCTCAGTCCCAAAGCAATAATAAACTTTAAAGCAATGAAAAATCAACTTTTAATCCCTGGTGGAATTCTGATTGCGCTGCTATATCTAACAGGTTGCGGTGATAATTCTAATTCTAATTCTAATTCTGCGGTATCTCCTGTCGAAACTGCAAACCCAGTTGTTACAGCAACTCCAATTTCTCAAGCATCCCCAACAAACCTACCAGAGCCAGCAACTCAGAAATTAGCCCCCGGAAGCTACTGTTATACGGCAAAAACAGATACTCTTGATGCAGATGCCCAAATAACAATCGACTCAAAAAATCAAGTCAACGGTACAGTTAATGCCACAATTCACAACCAAGCGGCAAGTTACTATAGTTCTTACAATCAAACTTTGAAAGGAAATTTAGTAGGGAATAAAGCCAAGCTTGATATCGTGACAAAAATTGAATTAGATACTCAAAAATCCCAAGAAACTTGGACAATTACAGAGTCATCGTTAAAGAGCGATCGAGAAACTTTTACAAAAGTAGATTGTGCAACTTTAGAACAAAATAATTCAACTATCAAACCAGTAAGAATTAGTTTTGATCAAGGGACAACTTCCAAAACAGTTAAAAATTCCGTTGTTAAAGGAACTCGCGATAGTTATTTAATTGGTGCCAAAAACGGACAAAAAATAAATTTAAAAATCACCTCGTTGGAAAATAACGCTGTATTTGATGTGATTTCTCCCGACGGTAAAACTTTACAGGAACAAGCAACTAATTTGAGTACAAAACTTCCAGCGAATGGAGATTATCAAATTATAGTTGGTGGAACTCGTGGTAATGCTAGTTATGAATTAACTGTGGAAATAAAGTAGTGTAATTTCACGAAATTATTCATACAAATTTAAATATAAAAAGACGTTGCACTCCAACGTCTCTACATAATTATTGATACTATCCCAACTGAAAATTAATTCGACAAAAGATTTTGGAAAGTATTGCTTTACAATCCAAAATCTAAAATCTAAAATCCAAAATCTAAAATCGCATCACTTGACTCGAATCGACTCATAAACATCCAAGTAATCGCTCGCTGGTTGATTCCACGAGTAGTCATACTCCATACCCTGCTTTACCAACATCCGATATTGATCTTTCTCGTTGTACCATAGCCATAAAGCCCGCTCCATTGCAAATTCTACGGCATGATAATCCATATCGTTAAATACGTAACCGTTACGCTTTTCAGGTGGCTTCGTCGAATCATAATCCCTGTCAAACACAGTATTAACTAACCCACCAACTGCCCGTACAATCGGCACAGTACCATACTTTAAACCAATCATCTGCGTTAAACCGCAGGGTTCATAGTTACTCGGAACTATAATCATATCTGCCCCTGCATAAATTAAGTGGGCTAATTCCTCATTAAAACCAAGTTCTAAATGAACATCGGGATTATCATTTAAGAAATTTTTCTCATGTTGGAATTGAGCATTAATATCAGCCCCCGTTGCTGAACCCAACAAGACAAACTGTGCATCTTTATACAGCGCATGGTAAATTCCGTGATGTACCAAATGAACACCCTTTTGAGCATCCAATCGACCAATATAAGCCACAATCGGTTTATCAACCTCCCGTAATAACAGCCTTTCCCGTAACGCTTTCTTATTTTCAGTTTTCGCGTCAATGTTATCTATACTATAATGTTCGGGAATATAACGGTCAGTTTCGGGATTCCAAAAGTGATTATCAATACCATTAAGTATTCCGCAAAACTTATCTTGATGCAAATGTAAAGTATGACTCAAACCGCAACCAACATCCGTATGATGTGCTTCCCAAGCGTGATGGGGAGACACAGTAGTTACAGCATTAGA
>JBHJOU010000257.1:0-6025 GCA_050329355.1 Rivularia sp. (in: cyanobacteria) | reverse complement strand
ATCGCCCCGTTAATTGCGGTACTAATCTTTTCTTTAGCTTTAGTAGCAGTTAGCGCTCGGATATTTTTACCTTCAGATATGGCAGCCCCGGCACCAATTGAAGATCAAGGCATTTCGAGCATAGAAAGATGGGACAATGGTGCAGCACCAGAGTTTGTATCCTCAATTTTGTTTCAAAATTTCCCTGACAACCCTTAAAGTGGTAGAAAAACTCCTACCGGATTACACGGTTAGTTCCGGTTCAACCCAGGATTTCGCGCTGCTAGTCAAATTCATGCAGCGCACCTACCAAGATATGTTTCCGCGACAAGATTTTTCTCATTTATCCCAAACAGTCGAGCAATATCTTTCTCAAAACACCCCCTTATGGTGGGTAGAATATTCCCCAGAGAAAAAACAACCAGTAACAGATATTTTTCCCAATCGTCCAATTGCTTGCTTGTGGATGGGAAACGCCATCGACCAAATTACCGGATTACGTCACGCACACATATTTCTACTTTACGTCATTTCAGAACATCGGCGAAAAGGTATTGGTACAGCTTTAATGCACTACGCCGAAAACTGGGCTAAAAACCGAGGAGATACTCAAATAGCCCTGCAAGTTTTTCAATCAAACACCCCTGCACTCAATCTCTACAATCAACTCGGCTATCAAACCCAATCCCTATGGATGGTTAAACCTTTACAATGACAGTTAAAGGTTAAAGGTCAAAGGTTAAAGGTTAAATAACTAAGAACTTCCCCCCATCCCCCCATCCTCTTCCCAAAGGTACTAAGGTAATGGTAATTTTAAATTTATGTATGATACAGATGACGATTACCTACTTGATGTCGAAGCAGAATTAGAAAGCCCTCTAGATAAGATGGAGCCGCTGAGTGCGGATTCACAAGCGGGAAAACCGAATCCAGAGGTGATGTTAGCGCTGCTCGAAAATCCCCAGCCACAGCAGAGAATGCTGGCGGCTCGTGCTTTTTGCGATATAGAAGATGTTCGTGCTATTCCTCATTTAATTGGCTTATTAACAGATACTTGTCCTTTGGTGCGGGTGAGTGCTGCATATGGTATTGGACGCAATCCCAGCCCTGATGCTGTTGAACCGTTGATTGAGCAATTGAATCGTGATTGGAATGGCTATGTACGAAAAGGTGTCGTTTGGGCATTAGGTAACTGCCGAGATATACGCTGTTTAGCGCCTTTAGCTGATGCTTTAAAAACCGATATTTCCGCTGTGCGATTGTGGGCTGCTAGTTCTTTGGCACAGATGGCAGAAGTCGGTTATCAGGCTGTTGTCGGTGCAATTCCACCTTTAATTGAAGGCTTGGTAAAGGACTCAATGCCAGCAGTACGGAGTAATTGTGCTTGGGCAATTGGACAATTATGTCGCGAATTACCTTCTAATGTTGTTTATGCTACTGCCATCGATGCTTTGATTCAAGCTTTTGCTGAAGACGAAGATTTAGGAGTGCGTGAAGATACTAAAGCCGCACTGTTAGGAGTCGGAGATCCTCGTGGAATTCAATTAATCGAAACTCTCGAACAAGAAGGCTGGTTTTAGTTTTGAGAATTGAGTATGGGGATATAAAACGGTTGAAAAAGATTCAATATTCAACTTTTCCCTATGATCAAAAACCCACTAAAATTAGCTAACTCGTCCATACTACCCCGGAACCCTGTCCCCAAAATCCATCATACTTACTAACGCGGACATCTCCATTAACTTTAATTTGACAAGCTAAACGGCGATTATTACTTGAAGAATGTGGAGGAAGTCCCAACCTTGTCTTTTCCTTCCAATTAGGTTCTGACACTTCCCCTTGTACTGTAACTGCACAAGTACCGCAACTGCCAATACCCCTACAGTTAATGATTTTTGCATTGCCGTTATAAAGCTCAATATTGTTTTCTAGTAAGACTTGACGTAGATTACTACCGGATTCACATTCAAAAGTTTTTCCTTGAGCGGTTATTTTAGGCATTATTACTTCCTCTCACTTTAAGTAATAATAAACCTTAATATGTCAAGAATTTGAACTTTTAGATTTGATTCCGATTATCTCGCTCTACTGACTTTTTGAAACGCGATACGCGAAGCGTCGCTATGAAGGGCTATCGCGCTTTAGGTTAGCAAACCCCATAACCCGTATAAGGACGTTTGTAGCTTGGATGCAAACCAATAATAATGTCCTCTTTGGGTATACCCATATCTACTAAATCTTGCGCTAAATCAGCTTCCGTCATATTTCGCTGAATCCAAACTTTACCATCTTTGATATCTATATGGATGAAACAGTTGTAAACTCGTTTGAGTCCATCCCAACCGATATCTAAAAGTTGATAATGGTCATGCTCTGTGTCAAAAATAAGCTGACACTCAATCTCACTAGAAGGGTTATTCTCTTCTAGCTTGGCATGATTATTTAGTAATTCGCGAATAAATAATCGATATTGGGCTAATTTTTCCATTCGACGACTACCTCCTCAACAGGATCGTAGATGATCAATTTTACTTGATAAAGATTGACTGCTGCTTGAGTAAACTTTTCCTGAAAAAATGATTCAAATGTATCAATCGGAACCGCTAGATAAAGTATTCTATCCGATTCACTCATTTGTAATGCTAGACGGTAGTTCAAAAATTGACCTAGCGCAGCATGAAAATCTGTAACGACAGAAGTATTGAGAAAACTTTTAATTTCAACTGCTATCATATTCCTGCTTTTTGAGCCGCTAAAACTTTCTCTGCTGCTAAATCTATCTCAAACTTGACACCTTCAATTTTAATTTTTAGTGGATCTGCTGTGATGATCCAATCTTCTTTCAAGAGTGCTTGTTTTACAGCATCATGGAATAAGTCGCGAGCAGCCATTGATTTTTTACTTATTATCCAAATTTAAACTTAAGATTCCATACATTAAAAAGACGTTGCATTACAACGTCTCTACATGATTATTTATTACCTATTTCTTCGTTACAAAATTAGCAAAACTCAATTCATTCACGCGATTCCAGTTATAAAGCTTGTCTCTAAAACCTTGCCATTGTTCGTAAACTTTCTTAAAGGTTGCATCTTTACTAGAACTTTCTGCTAATTCTTCAAGGCTGGCTTGTTGTGCTGCTTGTAAGATATCGTCGCTGTAGGCGACTAATTTTGTACCGCTCTTGGTTAATTCAGTTAATGCTTGCCCATTCAAAGCTTCATATCTTGCTAACATATCCATATTCGCTTCATAAGCGGCAGTTTGGAAGATTTGCTTGTATTCCTCTGGTAATTTTTGCCAAGCATTACGATTAACTAATACATCCAAACTGGAACCGGGTTCCCACCAACCGGGATAATAATAAAATTGTGCGGCTTTATTTAAACCTAGTTTTTCATCATCGTAAGGGCCAATCCATTCTGCTGCGTCAATTGCACCCCTTTCCAAGGCTAAGTAAAGTTCTCCTCCGGGTAATACCTGCACGTTAACACCCAAACGGGACATTACTTTCCCACCCAATCCGGGAATCCGCATTTTTAACCCTTTCAAATCACCAAGGGATTTAATCTCTCGCTTGAACCATCCCCCCATCTGGGTGCCACTATTACCCGCAGGGAAATAAATAATATTAAAATTATCATAAATTTCCTGTATTGCTTTTTGTCCTTCACCGTGGTATAGCCAAGCATTTTGTTGCTGTGCAGTTAAACCAAAAGGTACGGAAGTTGCAAAGGCTAAAGCGGGGTTTTTACCGATGTAAAAATAACTTGCTGTATGTCCGCATTGCACCGAACCTGTTTGTACGGCATCAAGCACTTCCGTTGCACCTGCTAATTCTCCAGCGGTAGAAGGAGTAATGATAAAACGTCCGTCAGTCATTTCCTTGACGCGCTTGGCAATTGTCTCCGGACCGCTGTAAATTATTAAAGACTCAGGCCAGCTAGTTGCCATTCTCCAGCGGACATTAGGTAAACTCTTCCCTACCGCAGGTCCTTGATTACTAGTACACGAAACAATAGTGGCAGCGGTTGCGGTTGCGATCGCAGTTTTTTGGATAATTTCTCGACGTTTCATATCGTTTGTTGTAAAAAGCATTCCCGAAGTGAGAATTGTTGCATTTTAAAACATATTTATCAAGTAGTAATCTTTTTAATTTATTAAGTGTTTGTGCAAAATAAATTAGGGATTAGGGAATAAGGAAAGTGCAGGGCTTATATAACTCACGAGTAATTAAATATTTTTGCTTAAGTTTAAGTACTTATGACAGGATTCTGACGGGATGGATTGCGTTTCTACACAGTTTCGCAAAAAGGAACTATTCAAAATTAATCAAATAGACTATTAATAATTTATAGGTATTCTTTTAATTCATAAAAAATACTTTTACTTATCTTTATCAAAGTTCCGTATCATCACTCTATTGTTTGCAAACCAACAGGGAAGCATAATTAGATATAAAACAATTGCCCTGAGTTAATTTAACTATAGGGAATAAAAATACATCATAAATTATGAAATTGTCAGCAGTAAGAAAACATATTGTTTGCATATTAACATTCACAGCTACCATTACAAGTTTCGGTTTATTCTCTGTTTCAAGTTCTGCAAATACCGCATCATCAAATGATTTTAAAACACCAACAGGAAATATTCATTGCGGAAGTTATGATATCAATAATCAAAAGTTTCTGCGTTGCGATATTGTAAAAAACCTCGCAAAAATACCGAAACAACCCAAAGATTGTAATTTGGATTGGGGCAATGCCTTGATCATGGATACAATTGGCAAAGCTAGCCGTTTGTGTCACGGTGATACGGCAATTAATCCAACAAATCCAGTTTTAGGATATGGAAAAATCTGGAAAAAGAATGGTTTTATTTGTATATCTAAAACAACTGGATTAACTTGTTTAAACCAAAACCGTAAAGGTTGGGAAATAAGTAAAACCCAACAGAAATTTATTTGAAAATAACAAACATAATTACAAAACAATGCGTAAATTACTAACAAGTTTGGTTGCTGTGGGTTTAGTGTTGGGAACATCTGCGATCGCCAATGCAGATGCAGCTTATGAAAAGTTCAAAAAAACCCAAATGTCTGAATTTAATGGAGACAAAGCACCGCAGAATTGCCCAGAGAAAAAACTGACAGCCAAGGAATATGGTGGAAATCAAGTCATCTACGAACTTTGTGCTGTCAAAGGAAAACCGATTTATTTACGGTCTAGTATTGATGGAGTTGTTTACAGCTTCTATAGTTTTAAAGCTGGTAAATTAATTAAAAACGATGCTCCTGATGCTTTTATTTCCATTGGATACCGTAACGGACAACCAGTTGTACAATGGGATTGGGGAAACCAAACGGTAAGTTATAAACTAGACCCAGATTTAAAAGCATCGTTACGACAAGACTCTGTGAAAATCAAAGGAATTCTGCAAAGATTTGGTATTCGCACGTTGTAATTTGATTTAATTAAGTTTAATTTAATTTAGATTTTAAATTAATTTTAAATTTATATAGCTCATCAAAATCGATTGATTATGATGAGTTTTTTGTTTGATTAAACTATACTCAAAAAGCTGCGAATTTGGTTAATTTATGATTGATAAACCTTAATAAGTGCGTAGACGTAATTAAATATAAGATAAAATTTCAGTACCAACTACTTCCCTCTTCTTAATAAGGAGAGGGATTGAGGGTGAGGTTTTATATTTAACTTGATCGAGTTATTTAAAGCGTAAAAAAATGAATTTAGAACAACCGCTTACCGAAGAAACTTTTAAATTGGGTTTGCAAGAACTTGCTATTAGAGATGAAGATTTTGCGGGGATACTAAAAAAATGGGGAAATCCACCGAGGTGGGAGGAAAATCCGGGTTTTTCGGGATTGGTACGAACAATTTTGGGACAGCAGGTTTCGGTTAGTTCTGCAAGTGCAACAATGAAGCGTTTATGTGAAGCTGTGGTACCTTTGACACCAGAAAATTTACTTAAACTTGATGATACTCAATTAAAAGCCTGTGGAATCAGCCGTCAGAAAATA
>JBHJOU010000324.1:0-2789 GCA_050329355.1 Rivularia sp. (in: cyanobacteria) | reverse complement strand
ACATTTCCTGTTGGTACGAACAAAGTCAGTCTCAAACCGATTTGGAAAAATCCCTCTTTTGCTCAATTGCGTCCCATTCATCTTTATTTGCTATACGTTTTATTGATTTTAGGTGCTGTTAGCGGCTTATCTAATTGGTTGAGTGATGCTACAAATATCGCAACCGAGAATAAATCGCAACAGAAGCCAGATATCTTAGTTAGCAACTCTAAACCGACTCGAATCAAACCTCAATCCCTGAGTCAAATAAGTACCCTTACCAAAGATGAAAAAGGAGTTCAAATAGGAGTTACTTTAAAAGAATCCTCTTGGATTCAGGTAATTGCTGACGGTAAAACTACTTTTGAGGGTACTTTAGAACAAGGAAGTAAACGTTCTTGGAAGGCTCAAAAAGAACTTACCGTCAAAGCAGATAATGCTGGAGGAGTTTTAGTCAGCGTCAACCAACAAGAAGCCAAAAAAATGGGTAAACCTGGAAAAGTTGAACAACTTCGAGTTGCACTGAATTAACTTAGGGGTGAGGAGGAGGGGAGTTAGGAGTGAGGAGTTAGGAGTGAGGAGTTAACAGTTAATTTCTCCCATCTCCCCATCCCCTTGTCTCCCCATCCCCCCATCCCCCTATCCTCAACTCATTGGCGATCGCCCAAAAAATTCGACAAAGTGTTTCATTCGTTGGGATAATTCGGAATTCATTGCTTCATGTCGGTAACGCCATTCCCAGTTACCTTCTCCTTTACTAGGAATATTCATTCTGGCATTGGAACCTAATCCCAAAATATCTTGTAAAGGAAAAATCGCGACATTGGCAACGGAAGCCAAGGCTAAACGAATCATATCCCAATGTACACCGTCAGGACTTATACAACCTAAATAGAAAGATAAATTGCGTTTTTCCCAATCAGAAGCATTTTCGTACCAACCGACGGTAGTATCGTTATCGTGAGTACCCGTGTAAATCACACAATTATGATCTTCGATCTTAAAGGGTAAATAAGGATTGCTAGCATCTCCACCAAAAGCAAACTGCAAAACCTTCATACCGGGAAAATCAAATTTATCCCGCAATGCTTCCACATCTGGGGTGATAGTTCCCAAATCTTCCGCTAATACTGGTAAAGTACCAAGTTGCTTTTTAATAGTTTCAAATAACTTATCTCCAGGTGCTTTGATCCACTTACCATTTTCCGCTGTTTCTTCACCTAAAGGTACAGCCCAGTAAGCTTCAAATCCCCGGAAATGGTCGATACGAATAATATCAACATAATCGAGCATCGCTTCAAAACGCTGTACCCACCACTTGAATTTTTGCTTTTCTAATTGCTTCCAATCGTAAACTGGATTACCCCACAATTGACCAGTAGCGCTAAAGTAATCTGGTGGTACACCCGCCATTAATGCAGCTTCTCCAGTTTCCTTATCCAAACAAAAAATATCTGGATTTCCCCAAACATCGGCGCTATCATGAGCGACATAAATCGGAATATCGCCGACAATCTGAACACCGCATTCGTTGGCGTATTTTCTCAATTCCGACCATTGATTATAAAATTCAAATTGAAGAAACTTGTGGTAAAAAACTCGGTCTTCTAATTCTTGCTTAGCTTTTTCTATGGCTTTTGGTTTACGCTTAGCGATTTCTTCATCCCAAGTATTCCAGCTTGCGCCATCTGTACTATCTTTGAGCGCCATAAATAAAGTATAATCATCCAACCAATAAGCTTTAGAATGGGAAAATTTTTCAAATGCTTGTTGCTGTTCTTTGGTGATATTCGCTTTAAAATTAGAACAAGCTTTTTTCAATAAAGGTATTTTAGTTGATTCTACTTGCTGGTAATTTACATTATCTAGAGGGAATTCAGGTAAATTAGTAAAATCATCATCCGCAAGTAAATCGCGATCGCGCAATTTTTCCGGGCTAATCAACAGTGGATTACCCGCTAAAGCTGAATAGCACATATATGGAGAATTACCAAAACCAGTTGGCCCTAAAGGTAGAATTTGCCAATACTGCTGATAACTATCTTTAAGAAAATCAATAAAACGGTAGGCTTCATCACCCAAATCGCCAATCCCGAAACGGCTGGGAAAACTTGTCGGATGAAGTAAAATACCACTGCTTCTCGGAAAAGACATAAATAATCCTGACTATAGAAAAAGCTTATGCAATCGAATCTATCACAATGTTAGTGGTTAGTTGTTGGTTGTTGGTGGTTAGTGCTTAGTTGATAACTAATATTTGTTGATGCTTAAGAGTTAAGAGCATCAGAATGATTTCCGGAGGATATTAAGGAAGTGTAAATAAAATTTAAAATCCAAAATCTAAAATCTAAAATCTAAAATTTCATGAATTATCGCAATCCCGCTCCAACAGTAGATATCATCATCGAATTAATTGATAAACCACATCGACCTATAGTATTAATTGAACGTCATCACGAACCTCTCGGTTGGGCTATTCCTGGTGGTTTTGTTGATTATGGGGAAGCTGTGGAAACCGCAGCCAGAAGGGAAGCTTTAGAAGAAATTGGTTTATCTGTAGAGTTAGTCGAACAGTTTCACGTATATTCCGATCCCACGCGGGATTCACGTAAACATACAATCAGTATTGTATTTATTGCGATCGCAAAAGGTGAACCAAAAGCGGGGGATGATGCTAAAGATGCAGCAATTTTTGAATCTTGGCGGATTCCTGGTAATCTATGTTTTGATCATGACAAAATTTTGCAAGATTATTGGCGCTATCGTCATTATGGGATAAGACCATCTGTGAATTTTAGATTTTAGATTTT
>JBHJOU010000970.1:0-2237 GCA_050329355.1 Rivularia sp. (in: cyanobacteria) | reverse complement strand
ATTGGGGTTCCAATTGACGTTGCTAAAAAATTAGGATCTCAGAGTCAGCAAGAATTAGAAATTGGGGGAAAAACTTATTCAGCTAGAGTAAAATCAATTTTACCAGAAGTCGATCCAGCAACTCGGACTCGGACAGTTATTTTACAGTTAGCATCAACCGCTCAAGTGTCCCCTAAAGAAATTGCTCGCTTCAAAATTTCTCAAACCCAAGAAATAGAAGGCTATTGGCTACCGATTACAGCATTAGTAAAAGGCGATCGCGGTTTGTGGTCATGTTATGCGGTTGTTGATCAAAAAGATGGTAATTCAAAAGTCGAACGTAGATTAGTAGAAGTATTAGAAACCAACGGAAAACAAGTTTTAGTAAGAGGGACAATTCAAGCTGGAGACACAATAGTTACTGAAGGTACTCAAAGACTTGTTCCCGGACAATTAGTAATTAGCCAATCAATTTAAAGATATTTCTTATTATTAATAGAACCAAATATTCTCTCTCCGTGTTCCTCCGCGTTGACCTCCGCGAGCCTTTGCGTTGAATAAATATATTTTTGATAATTCGCAATTACCAACGCCCAATAATTACTATGTTTACTCTCTTTTATCGTAATTCCCGTTTACTAATTTTAACTATTATCTTAATTGCTGTTTGGGGAGTTTCTTCTTATTTGACTTTACCCAGATTAGAAGACCCGGAATTAGTTTCTCGTACTGCTGTAGTTAGCACTTTTTTCCCTGGAGCTAATGCGGAAAGGGTAGAAGCTCTAGTAACAGAAAAAATAGAAGATAAACTTACAGAAATTGAGGAAATTGATAATTATAAATCTACTTCCCGGACTAGCAGTTCTCTGATTACAATTGAATTACAAAATACTGTCAGCAAACAACAAGTAGATTCGGTTTGGACGCGGATTAGAAACAAACTGGATGAAGCACAAGTAGAACTACCAAATAATACTAGCAAGCCAGAATTAGAAGCAGTAAAAGTTAAAGCTTATGCTTTGATTGCTGGTTTAACTTGGGAACAAGATGATCAACCCAACTATGGAATTTTACGTCGGCAAGCAGAAGTTTTCAAAGAACGTTTAGAAGCGATATCGGGGACTGAAGAAGTTGAAATTTTTGGCGACCCACAAGAGGAAATTATCGTCGAAATTAATCCTCAAGCTTTGGCTAGTTATAATTTAACAGCAAGCGAATTATCGCAACAAATCGCTCAAAGTGATTCTAAGATTTCTGCGGGACAATTACGCGATAACGATAATAATTTATTGATTCAAGTTGCAGGGGAACTGGATACTTTAGCAAGAATCAGACAAATTCCGATTAACTTTGGCAGTCAAGGTCAATTTGTTACTTTACAAAATATTGCCACTATTAATAAGGGAATTACCGAACCAGCTACCGAACTTGCATTATTAAATGGTCATCCTGGTGTTGCTGTAGCAGTTCATGTACAATCGGGAAGTAGACTAGATTTGTGGTCAGAAGTTGCTGAGAAGAAGATAGCTGAATTTCAATCGGAATTACCTAGCAGTATTGGTTTACCGATTATTTTTGCTCAAAGTAGTTATGTTGAAGAAAGACTCAATAGTTTAATTGCTAATCTTTTACTAGGTGCAGGTTTAGTTTTTGCTGTAACTGTAATTATGATGGGTTTAAAGAGTGCAATAATCGTAAGTTCAGCTTTACCTTTATCAGTATTTATGGTGTTTGGTTGGATGAATTTGTTAAATATTCCTCTGCATCAAATGTCGATTACCGGATTGATTATTGCATTAGGAATTTTAATTGATAATGCCATCGTCATGGTAGATGAAGTTACAAATGAATTACGACAGGGAATTAAAGCTAAAGCAGCGATAAATAATACTATCCAGAATTTAGCAATTCCCCTATTAAGTTCAACTTTAACTACTGTTTTAGCTTTCTTACCAATCGCATTATTACCTGGAAGTACAGGGGAATTTGTGGGGACAATTGCGATTACCGTTATCGTCGCTGTCTGCTGTTCTTTATTTATTTCCTTAACGATTGTTCCCGCTTTTGCTGCAAAATTTCATCGTCGTCAAGATAGTACAAAAAAATTATCATGGCTACAAAATGGGATTTCAATTCCTCTTTTGACTCGCTTATATCGACGTACCGTAAAGTTTACAATAGCTAAACCAATTTTATCAATTATACTGGCTTTATTAATCCCAGTTATGGGTTTTATTCAAGCTGGTAGTCTCGAACAA
>JBHJOU010000398.1:0-3974 GCA_050329355.1 Rivularia sp. (in: cyanobacteria) | reverse complement strand
GAAAATACTGAATTAGGAATTATTCATTTAATTCCAGGAGTGGAAGTACAAGCACCAATTTCAATTGAGTTGCTTATAGCATTGGGCTTAGGTGGAGTTTTGGCTTGGTTATTTAGCGTTTGGACTCATTTAGAAAGACTAATTTGGTCAGGTCAAAAAGTTCGTCAAAAAAATGCTCGCATTCAAGAATTAGAATGCAAAGTTGAAGAGTACCAAACTCAAATTCAATCCTTACAACCTTCTCTACCACCAGCTAGTGATTCAATCACGCAAGAAGCGCAAGCAAATGCTTGATGGCGATGGGGAGATGGGGGGACAAGGGGACAAGGGGATGGGGAGATGGGGAGAAAAGTTAGGACTAACGGAGCTAGGAGTTATGAATTATCAATTTTAACCTCTAACCTTTAACCTTTAACCTCTAACCTCTAACCTTTAACCTCTAACCTTTAACCTCTAACCTTTAACCTCTAACCTTTAACCTTTGACCTTTGACCTTTGACCTCTAACCTTTAACCTTGTAAGTACTTGTCGATGGATGCTTCTGAGCTTTTAGAAATGATCACACAACTTATTCATCAAGCCGAACAAGGTGAAATTGACCCTTGGGATGTGCAGGTAGTTGAGGTGATAGACCGTTATATAGAACTCATGGCACCTGAGAAAAGCACCAAGGGTTATGAAGCAGATTTGTCTCAGTCAGGACAAGCATTTTTATCCGCATCAATGTTGGTGTTATTTAAAGCCAATACCTTGATGAAATTGCAATCGGCAGAAGATGAAATAGATGCTTATGCAGAAGACGAATTTTTGCTTGATGGTGAAGATGGTTTAAACGAGCGTATAGCTAGACTACCTTTAGAGAAACAGTTGCGGCGACGGCGTTCTGCCATGCCTCCACCGGCACGTCGCGTCAGTTTACAAGAGTTAATTGACCAGTTGCAGGTAATGGCAAACCAACTGCAACTAGTACAAAAAACAAGTAACCCTTTGGCGAAAAAACGTCAACCGGGTGTTAAAACTCTCAAAGCCGCACTAGAATTAGCACACCAAGAAAATCTCACAGAAGTAGCTGGGGAGTTAGAACAAGTTTTACAAACCAAAGCTGCGGAACTGCATTTGGGAGAAAGTTGGATGAATTTAGAACAGTTAGTAGAATGGTGGTCTCAAAGTAAATCCCTATCTGCTAAAGGTAAAAACCATCCTCATGGTGAAAACGCTCATACAGTCAGTGTATTTTGGGCTTTACTACTGCTTTCGGCTCAATCAAAGGTAGAGTTGTATCAAGAGGAGTTTTATCAGGAAGTAAAAATTCGCTTGGTTGCAGAGTCTACTAATAGCTCAATGTCTCAAGCAGCAAGTTAACTATAACTAAACGAAATCGGTAATGTTACTTTAGCCTTGTTTTCTGTGGAAATTATTTTTTATTGACTGCGGAAAACGCAAACACTAAGAACGCTAAGTTCATGTTTACATCAGACTTGTATGGAAGGTTTGGGTTAGATAATTAATTATGAGTAAATTTAAATATTGCTAAATATTGCCAACTTAGTATCATTTAAGATGCTAACAGGGGCTTAAAAAATGCACTATGAGTTCATTCTCCGTGCTTTTTGGGATGACTTCACCCAAATTAAAACAGATGATGAAGTATCGTTTGATCAACGTAAACTGCCTTGTGGTTGAGAAATAAGTATTTATGAAAGCGATGATTTTGGCTGCGGGTAAGGGTACTCGTGTTCGTCCGATTACCTACACAACTCCTAAACCGATGATTCCCATCCTGCAAAAACCAGTGATGGAATTTTTAATTGAACTGTTACGTCAGCATGGCTTTGACCAAATTATGGTCAATGTTAGTCATTTGGCTGAGGAAATCGAAAGCTATTTTCGAGACGGTCAGCGGTTTGGTGTCGAAATTGGTTATTCTTTTGAAGGTAGTATTGACGATAACGGTAAATTAGTCGGAAAAGCCATCGGTTCTGCTGGTGGAATGAAGAAGATTCAGGACTTCAAACCATTTTTCGACGATACTTTTATTGTAATGTGCGGCGATGCTTTGATTGACCTAGATTTAACAGCCGCCGTGAAATGGCATCGAGAAAAAGGTGCTATTGCTACAATTATTACTAAAACTGTACCTCGTGAAGAAGTTTCTAGTTACGGTATTGTTGTTACCGATTCGGATTGTAGAATCAAGGAATTTCAAGAAAAACCGACTGTAGAAGAAGCTAAAAGTACTAATATCAGTACAGGTATTTATATTTTTGAACCAGAAATATTTGAACATATTCCCTCTGAAGTCGAGTATGACATTGGTGGGGACTTATTCCCCAAACTTGTAGAAATGGGTGCTAATTTCTACGCTAAACCAATGGACTTTGAATGGGTTGATATTGGTAAAGTACCCGATTATTGGCGAGCAATTCGCGGCGTACTTTTAGGGGAAATCAAAAATGTCCAAATCCCTGGTCATCAAGTACGAGAAGGAATCTATACTGGTTTAAATGTGTCCGTAAATTGGGACAAGGTTGATATCACTGGTCCAGTTTACATTGGTGCAATGACCAAAATAGAAGACGGAGCCAAAATCATTGGTCCAGTTTATATTGGTCCTTCTTGCTGCGTCTGTAGCGGTGCTACCGTAGAAAATAGCGTGATTTTTGAATATTCTCGACTCGGACCGGGAGTAAGATTAGTTGATAAATTAGTATTCGGTCGTTACTGCGTAGATAAGGATGGAGCATCAATTGACCTCCAAGCTACTGCTTTGGACTGGTTGATTACCGATGCTCGTCAAACTCCACCTGCTCATAACCCCGCAGAACGTCAAGCGATCGCCGAGTTATTAGAAACAAATTCTAATTGAAAAAGGGAATTGGGAATTGGTAATGGGTAATTGGTAATGGGTAATTGGCAATGGGTAATTAAATTTCTCCCTATTCCCTACTCCCTATTCCCTACTCCCTACTCCTAAATCAAGAAGACAGATAAGTATACCGACTTAAACTTTGTTCGTAGGTTTGTAGCAGTCGCTGAGATTGAGCGATGGTAATATGGTTTGCTTCTAAAGCTTGCTCGCAACGCTGACGGATTCTTTCTATCATGTCTTCGGCATCGTACTGCACGTAACCTAATACCTCACTCATCGTATCACCTTTAACTACGTGTTTAATTTGATAGCCTTTGGGTGTCAGTTGAATATGAACTGTATTAGTATCGCCAAAAAGGTTGTGTAAGTTACCCATAATTTCTTGATAGGCTCCATTCAGGAACATACCTAAATAATAAGGTTCTCCCGGTTGGAAAGAATGTAGTTCCAAAACCGATTTCACGTCTCGTAAGTCGATAAACCGATCTATTTTACCGTCGCTATCGCAGGTGAGGTCTGCTAAAATACCCCGTTGCTTAGGTTCTTCATCTAAACGGTGTATAGGCATAATCGGGAATAACTGGTCGATCGCCCAGCAGTCTGGTGCCGATTGAAACACCGAAAGATTTATATAATAGATGGAAGACATAATTAGTTCCAAGTCTTCCATGTCATCGGGTACGTATTCTTGCTGATTAGTGATGTGAAGAATTTTATAGCAACAAGCCCAATATAATTGTTCTGCTTTGGCTCGTTCCCTTAAGGATAAAATTCCCAAATTGAAACGACTAATAGCTTCTTCTTTGAACTGGGCTGCATCGTGATAAAACTCTTGATAATTCTCTTCGTTGATCGATTGATAAGTTTCCCATAAATAGGAAATAATATGGGATTCACCTTCTTGAACTGCTTCGGGTGGTTCATGAGGTACTTCGCTGGTACTAAGTACATCAAAAATCAGTACTGATTGATGGGAAGCAACAGCTCGTCCGCTCTCGCTGATCAGTGTTGGTACCGGAATCTCTTTTTCTCTACAGGCATCTTTTAACTCTGCCACAATATCGTTAGCATAGTTTTGCATATTGTAGTTTTTAGAAGCGTAGAA
>JBHJOU010000880.1:0-4829 GCA_050329355.1 Rivularia sp. (in: cyanobacteria) | reverse complement strand
AGGAGTTAGGAGTTAGGAGTTAGGAGTTAAGAATTATCCCCCCATCCCCTTGTCTCCCCATCCCCTTGTCTCCCCATCCCCTTGTCTCCCCATCTCCCCATCCCCCCATCCCTCCGACTTAAAACGGTAGAAACTGAAGCAAGACGGAACCAAGACTTCCCACAAAATCCATTAAAGTAGGTTTAGCTGGACGTACTTTTCCTTCCACAGGTGTTTGTATTTCTACAATAAATGCCTGTGCTGTTTGTAATCCAGTAGTATCTTTCTGGGATGTAAACAATTTTTCTGCAACTTGAGCATCTTGAAAAGCACCTTTGCTGTCTAACATATGATAGCGAGCAATACCACGGGCTAAATAAGCTCCTGCATAATCAGGTTTAACCGCTATCGCTTGATTGAAATATTCTGTTGCTTGCTGTAAATTACCTTTTTCTGCTGAAGCTACACCCCAAGCATAGAATTGCTCTGGATTGGCAATTTGTGAGCTTATTCCAGTTGCTCCTTGTAAATTAGCGGTATTTACATCGACATCTGTCAACTGTGCATTTACAAGATAAGTATTTCTTAAATCGGTACCCAATAAGTTTACACCACTGAGTTTAGCACTGCTCAAATTAGCTCCGAATAAACTAGCACCACTCAAATCAGCATCACGTAAATCCGCTCCGCTCAAGTTTGCACGACTCAAATTTGCACCGCTCAAATTAGCACCGCGTAAATCCGCTCCAGATAAATCCGACATTACCAAACCAGCACCGCTCAAATCACAATTCTGACAATTTTTCGTTGCTAACAACTGTCTCACGTCTTCCGATTTTGCTGCTTGGGCTGTGGTACTCAAACTGAAAGTCGAAACAAGTACAACTATTGCGATAGCGAATTGGTTTTTCATATAAAGTAACTCGATAGTAGTATATTTTCCTGACTACCCAGCTTAACCTAGAAAAACCAATACTATCATGATAAAAATACTCAGTAAAAACTCTACTATTTTAAGCCTCTCCCAATATGGGGAGAGGTTTGGTGATTCGGCTGTAGGATGTACTTCCTTCAACGAATAATTGATATATCAAATATTGTAATTATCAATAAATAACGCAAAACTGATATTCAGCGATCGCGTTTTTGCGCCAAAACCCAAAAAGTTTCGGTTGGTATATTTTCTTGGATATTGTGACTAAGAGAGAATAACCCCACTTGCATACATAAATGCAAGGTAAATGTTAACCCAATCGACACCAAAAGCTTCTCCCACATATAATTCCCCTGAGCAAACTATAGACGTATCCGTATTTTTGCTTCAGTTATAACTCATCTTTTTTCTAAACTCAGTGAGAACCGAATCAATATATTGCGATCGAGGTCTTAAAATAGAGTGACTCTTATCACGATAATGGCTGAAGGATTAGAGCTAGAAACTCTATGGTGCGTGACGCGATAAGTCTTATTACTACGTTCAAATTCTCCCGTAGCCTCACACACCCTACAGTCTGCCAATCAATCCAAAATCTAAAATTTAAAATCTAAAATCTAAAATTGTATAACTCTATTAGCAATGCACCCGCAAAAACACCGTCAAGGTTTACTTTTAACTCTCGCGGCGATACTCACCGGAGCGACTATTTTCGCTGGTGTGGGTATTTATGTAGCATTAAAAAGTGTTGAAAAACCGCTTTCATCTTCAGATACATCGGATACATCGGATACATCGATTTTGCCGCTAGATTCACAAGTTCCCGTAGAAACAACCGCTCCGTCAATAATAGAAAATACGGCAGAAATAATCCCAGCACCCTATTCTAAAAATAAACCGGCTAAAAACCTTGGTGGGGTGAATTGGGAAGGAAAAAATTTGCGGGAAATGAATCTTAGTCAGGTAAATTTAGGTGGTGCTAATTTAAAAAACACTGATTTGAATGGTGTTGATTTAAGCGGTGCAAATCTCAGTGGTGCAAATCTCAGTCATGCCAATCTGAGAAATGCTAATTTAAACAACGCTGACTTGAGAGGTGCAAATCTTGGTAATGCAAACCTGCAAAAAGCCAACCTCAACGGTGCAAAGCTTGATGGTGCCAATCTTAGTGGTACAGTCATGCCATGAAGGAAGGGCATGGGGAGATGGGAGACTTTCGGGATGGGGGGACTTTCGGGATAGAACTTTTGAACTAACTGTATCTCTTGAGAGATAAAAATAATGTTCCAAGAGGTTGATGAATAATCCGTTGCTAAATGTAGAAATAAAGTAAGCGGACATCAATTAAAATAAATTATGTAAGTTATCTAAAAAATCTAGATAAATGTAGATAAATTATTTTCTTTGCTTGTTCGATGCCCTATTCCCATGCCTTATACCTTACAACCCATAACAAACACTTTTATCTGGCAAAAAAGGAAAGTAACAATAAATTAACAAATAAGTGTTTTTTTTCAGAGGATAAAGTAAATATGGTGATAGGTAGAAAAAGACTGATACCGCAAAATCAAAACCCTTAAGCAGTCAAAAAAATTTCAGAAACGTTATTAAATTTATCAAAGTAAGGAGAAAAAATGGAGACAGAATACAAAGAGCCACAAAATGTTAATACTGCTCTACAAAACGAGATGCCAGCATTAGATGGTACTAATTCCCAAACTTTAGCTAAGCTCCCACCTGCTGAAGAACCCGATCAATTGCAAATGATTGGTGCAAAAATATCTCAATTTTTAGCAGAGATTCCTCAAGATTTAAATAAGTTTTACAGCGCATACAAGACACCAATTATCGCACTTGCCGTGTTCTTAGCATCTTTCGTTACATTGAGAGTAGCCTTAGCAATGTTGGCTGCGGTAAACGATATTCCTTTGGTATCTCCAATTTTTGAGTTAATTGGTATTGGATACACTGGTTGGTTTGTTTTCCGCTATCTACTCAAAGCACCAACTCGAAAAGAATTAGCCGCTGAAATTGCATCATTTAAGAGAGAAATTACGGGCAAAAACACAACAGAAACTTTGAACTAAATTCTTATACAGCTTCTGTAAAAGTTTCTGACTCATTTATTTGTAATAATTGTGCGAACCCGGTTTCTTCTAGAAGCCGAGTTTTTTTAATTTTAATTTAATTTAATTTAATTTAATTTTATTTTAATTTTATTTTAATTTTTCCGATTGATAATATCTTGAAATATAAAAACTTGAAAAATATTCTCCGAGTTTGGCTTTACCAATAAATTCATCCCAATGTATTAATAATCTTTACTTATAATTATATCTGGAGACAGAGAAAAATTAATTAGTATTTAAGCTAAGTCACTTCTAACGATAGTATATTCTTTGTCATCTGTTAACCTAACCTAGTTTTATAAGTTAATTAATAAACTATTTAATGAGGATTAAAAACAATGGCTGATAACAAAAATAAAGCTGTAGATTCATCCGAACGTGTTCAAGAAGAACAATACGATCGAGGTATAATCCCTGCTGAAACTGCGGCTCGTCAAGAAAGAGAAAAAGAAAATTATAAAACAATTGCTTCTAAAGAAGAAGACCAAAGTTTAGACACAACTGAAGGTTATACGGTAGACAAGGAAGGTTTGTTAAATAATTACGCAGTTGAGCCGGAAATGTACTATGAAGAACCCGGTGACGCAAAACAACAAGCAGAGGAAGAAGCCGCACAACGTGCAGAAGAGCTTGAAGAAGTTAATCAAGATAGTGGAGGTGATTTGACAATGGATGCTGACAAACGAGGTAAAGGACCAGGAATTATTTAAGGGAATAGGTAATTGGTAATTACCAATTACCCATTACCCATTACCAATTACCAATTACCTAATATTTTGGTAAATTTAAATTGTAAATGATTCAGTCTCCGGCTGATACCATTCATTTTGATATCGTTCCACAACCAAAGGTTTGACAACGAACTTGGGCGGCAAGCCTGCTTTTACATCAATTCGAAGCCCTGAATATGGTCTTCGTTTATGAGAACCAGAACCGTTACGACCAATAAAAAGTTGCGATCGCGCTACTAATTTCAATTTTTCTTCGCCACTTATTGATAAATTTTCCCATAAATCAGCACCTTCTGGTCGTTGTCGTCGTAAGCTATGTCCGCTACCGCCGCAAACAATCCAGTTGATGTTAGAGTCAGCGTTACCTGTATCTAATGTTTTGATATGTTCCATACAGTGAGCGTGTCCGCTCAAAACTAAATCCACTATGGGACGGTTTTGAGTTAAGGACTTAACCTCTTGAGCAACTGCATTGAGTACGTTACGGATACGGCTGCGAACTGCGATAGTTTGCGCTTGTTCCCATTTTGTTGCTTCAGTGACGTAGGGAGGATGATGAAAATAAACTACTCGCCCTCGGACATCCTTCGTATTCCAAGATTCAATTAAACGCAGCTTGAGCCATTCGAGTTGTTGGATATCGGCGACAGTAATTCGAGGATTATACAATTGCTTGTCAATATCAACAATCATTTCCTCAATTTGCGACAGCTTAGATTGTAAATCATCGATTTGTTCTGCTTCGCTGGGGTTATCGGTATTTAACTTGTCGGAAATTTCCCTAATTTCTTCTTGCTCTTGTTCTAATTGATTGCGTCTTTCTTGTAGTGATAAACGATAAGCATATCCTTCCTTTGTATCTGGTAAAGGAAGCGGATCATTAAGAGTATTGGAATCTAAAGCAAAAAAATCAATTCCGCCGTAGCGAAAGGTATAGTAACGATTGGGAAGACGGGTAAATTGCCCCGGTACATAGCGAAGACATCTTCCTGTATCTGTTTTAGCGGTATAGTGTTGATCCAAATGCCGCGCTAATTCACCTGGAAGTTTAAACCG
>JBHJOU010000562.1:0-11819 GCA_050329355.1 Rivularia sp. (in: cyanobacteria) | reverse complement strand
CAAGATTACGTTACCAGTACCAATGTGAACTATCTTGCGGACAATTTCCGAATTGCTCTTAGCTAAACGGCTGACTCCTCCTGCACTCAGCAGAATCAGCGACACCCAAACACCAACGGCTATAATTTGTAGCCATAAAGGCGGAATAGAATCTATTACAGTAAATGAACTCAAGTTAAATGAAAGTTAAATGTAATTAAGATTGAACTTTTTTCCCTTATTACTAATTTATAGGATTTTTGCCACTGTAATGAAACTATTATTAATTTGGTTGATTCGGTTCTACCGAATGTTTATTTCACCACTGTTTCCCCCAAGTTGTCGTTTCCAACCCACTTGTTCGATGTACGCGATTGAAGCACTGGAACGTTTCGGAGTTTTCCGTGGTTCATGGCTCGCAATTCGGCGTATTTCCCGCTGTCATCCATTTCATCCCGGTGGTTATGATCCTGTACCGGAAAAGGAAGAGGTGGGGAAATAGGGAGATAGGGAGATGGGGAGATGGGGAGAAATTAACTGTCAACTGTCAACTGTCAACTATTAACTAATAATGAGACCTTATCACAATATTGAAATTATTGATTGTGGCGAAGCTTTTATCGAAATTCCTTTGATAAATTTTGCGGTAGAATCTCCTCATCCTTATGAAAAATTAGGCGCTCCTTATGGAAAACATTCTCCTTATTTTATCCGTGAAACTGTTGTTAATTATTTGATAAATGCTCAAACATATCTACAACAATTGCGTCCAGATTGGCGTATTCAAATTTTTGACGCTTATCGTCCTGTTGCAGTCCAAAAGTTTATGGTTAATTATACTTTTTCCCAAGTTATTGAAGAGAAAGGATTGATTGAATCCAATTTATCAGAAGTAGAAAAACAAAGTATTTGGCAAGAGGTTTACAAAATTTGGGCTGAACCTAGTCTCGATGAAAAAACACCTCCTCCCCATTCTACGGGTGCTGCGGTGGATGTAACTTTAGTTGATGAAATGGGACAAGTTGTAGATATGGGTTCGCCAATTGATGAGCTTTCCGATAGGTCACTTCCCGATTATTATGCTCAGATTCAAGACGACCAAGCATTACATTATCACGCTAACCGTTTGTTATTAAAAGATGTAATGGAAAAAGCTGGATTTACACGCAACCCTAGAGAATGGTGGCATTTTTCATTTGGCGATCAAATGTGGGCTTGGTTGAAGAATCAAGCCAATCCAAATAATAAATGTATAGCTTGTTATGGAAGGTTGTTTTAGTTAATATTTGTGAGCAGAGAAGTCGGGTTTCTCAAAGAAACCCGACTTCTAAGTCATAATTAATATCAACTTTGGGATAAACGTTTGACTTCTTCACTTCCTAAAATCCGATCTGCTTCTGCAAGAATGCTGGGAATTACATCAGCATAAGGACTATTTTGCAGGCACGATCGCAAATCTAATTGATTAATTTGACTGGCTTTATTACCGGGAAACCAATGTCCCCCACTTCCTAAAAGGTTGTAGCGCATTTTTGCATATTCTTTCATATTGTAGGCAACACCTAGATTCCATAACCACAAAATCATCGGGATATTTACATTTCCTGGTGTTTCTTCGTGTTTGGGTAAACCGACGTGCCAATTTTTCGCCCAGTCTTCTCCTAAAGTGGCGATCGCCTCTTGTTCTAATCTAGTCAAAATTGGTGGTAATATTTCTGAGGCTTGATCTAATAAATCTAAGGTTTTGAGATGTTCGTCAAAGTCTGTTGACTTTGCTGCACCCAATGATAAAGTATGTACTTGAGGATGACTCAGACAAAATAAGTCATTAAACACCATCGGTGATAAAGGATCGCACAGCTTGACTAATTTTTCTGGTGGATCATAAAGTCTACCACCTTTATCGGAAGGACTGATGATAAATACCCCCATATCATGATGGGTAGCGGCTTCAATTGCAGCCCAATTATCCTGCTTAATATAATACCAATGCAAGTTGACATAATCGAATTGATTGGTTTTAATTGCTTCTACAATAATATCGGTCGAGCCATGAGTAGAAAAGCCAATAAATCTAATTTTTCCTTGAGCTTGAAACTTTCTCGCAATCTCCAAACAACCACCGGGACGAATCGTATTTTCTAAGGTTTCGGTATTATTAATACCGTGGATTCCTAATAAATCAATATAATCTAAACGCAGATTTTTTAAAGATTGCTCTAGAGTATTTTCAAATTCTTTTGCATCTGCCTTTGGAGATACTTTAGTTTGTATTATTAGTTGTTCGCGAGGAAATGTCGGTAAAATTTGTCCTAGCTGTACTTCAGAAGTACCGTAACCGCGAGCAGTTTCAATATGGTTAATACCGATTTCTAGAGATTTATTAATCGTTGCTTCCAAATTTTCCTGATTTTTACGAGGAATCTCCTCCTGGGGTACATCTTGCCATTTGTACTGATATCGCATCCCACCGCAGGAGAAAACAGGCATTTGTAATTCGGTGCGTCCAAATCGTCTGTATAACATGGGGAAATTTAGAAATTTGAATAGTAAAGTGTTTACTAAAATTAATATTAACTAGTATAGATGGATATTTACATACAGATATCTGGCGGCTGAAACCGCTGCTACACAAGTAAAACCCGTCCAGGCGGGTTTGTGCTGCATCTCAGGCTGAGCCTGGGAAATAGGATTTAGAGGCTCTGTCAAACTTTGAGATTAAAAATTATATAATTCATTCAACCAAATACCGCGATATTACTTAAATCCTCTACTGCGTTACAGTTACTTGTATCTGCTGAGTCAACCATTCTGCATCTGGTTCGACTTCGAGAATGAAAGCACGAGTTTTATCGGGAGGATTGTCAATATCGGCACCAATTTGGCTGAGGAGATTATTCAGTGGATTTATTTTTTGAGCGTTTCCTCTTGTTCTTAATTCTTCGGCTTTTTGTTCGAGTTCTAAATTAAGGTTTCCTCTACTTTCTAAACCGCTATCGAGAGCAGGTAATTTTAACCATTGAAAGTTAGCTAATCCTTTAGTGACAAATATTTTCAGCGTTTCTTTGGCTTGTTGATATCCGTCTCCTACTTGCAAGCGTAATTTAGTATACGCTTGTTGGTGTGGCTGTAATGCAAAGAAAGATGAATCGTCTCCTTGTATGGCAATTTGAGAAATTTTCCAAGTAGGTTCTAAATCGAGTACGGCAATATTGAGCGGTTTGGCATAATTATTTTTAACTCGTAAATAAGATGCTGCCCCAGCTTCCAAGGTAATATTATCGGCATCGGAGAAAGGTTTTTTGTTTGCATCGCATAACTCAAATTCTATATAATCAGTTAAGTCGGAAGCAGGATTATCTAATGCTTGTACAGACTGATATTTTACTAAGTGAACTAAGCGCTCGACTAATTTTTTTGGTGCTTCCGAATCATTTATCATTAACTTTGGACGCAGCTTTTTTACTGGCATTCCAATACTGATTTCATACTCCCCATCTCTACCAACGGCAACTTGGTAGTGTGCTTGTTCCCTTTCTTCGACTTCCACTACCCAGCCATTACCCTCCATAGCTTGACGCACTTTTTTTAAAGCTGCGGTTTGCTGGTTGACTAATTCTGAGGGTAATTCGTTTTCTTTGTCTCCTGCTTTTTTCTCTGCGAAAAATCTTACTTTGCGAATTAAATGTAGTGGTGCAGCTAACATCACCGCAGCAGCACCGGGTTCAATTTTACTTTTAACTACGATTCCTGCTGCTGCATCTAAAACTTTAGCTGTGGATTTATCTGCTTGAGGTTCCGTAATTTCAACAATTGCAATTTGTTGTATTTTATCAGTAAAGTCTTTGACATTCACCGGATAAATTACAAAACGAGTTCCTTTACTCAAACCCTGAGCTAATCCCGCATCCAAGGTTATTTCTTGTTGGTTTTTCGATACTTTGACAACATTTACAGCATATGGGGTATATTCTGTGTTAATTCCAAAAACTAGGCGATCGCCATTTCCGATTAACATGGGTAGCTGTTGGGGAAATTTACTTTGCACCATGCCTTTAACGCGATTATACAGCGACCTGTAGGTTAAGGGTGAGGTGGTGCTGCTAAGAGTATCAATCATCCAGTAAGTTAATGCACCATTTCTTTTATTGCTGTCATTGTTGACTGCATATTCATAAGCATATTCCGAAGGACGACAAGCAGCTAAAAATACATAATCTTCGGTTTTAGGCAGCCATGCAGTTGGTTTTTCGGGGTCATTTTTAGTCAAAATTCGCCAGTTATTTAATAATTCCTTCCGAGAAGCAACCAAACTTTCTTGGTTTCGAGGAGCGGTATCAATGCCATTGTTTTCGCTACCGCGAATCGCACAATCACCCCTTGTCGCACCTCCCGAATGACAGCTATCAAAAATAACCGTGACAATACAGCCTTTATCCGTCAAACGCTTTATTAAAGTAGCAATTTCCACATCTCGTAAATAACGATTTCCCGAACTACCGATATCAAAGGGGACAATACTTTCATCATCTAATCCCTCACCTTTTAATTCCGGGTAAACAGTCAGAGCGCGTCCCCCATGTCCGGAATAATGGATATATACTTGTTCCCCCGATGAAGCAGTTGCGGTAATTTCATTAAAAGCATTAACAATGTTTTCGTAGCTTGGCTTTAACTCCTTTCGTGCCGACCTAACTTTTGATAAGCTAGAATCTTCTTCAAAAGGAGAAGTTAATTTCCAAATATTTTCCGAAGGAACTTGCAGAGAATTCTGGAGATAACCTGCAACTAAATCGATATCTCCTACACATCCCCTCAAATTTTTGAATAAATTATTTTGTCCGTAGAAATCAATGCCAATTAGTAAAGCGTAAAAATTTGTTAACTTAGTCATAACGTGATATTTAATTCGCCAAGTTGATATAGGATTTGAAAAATTGAGCTTATGCAGTTGTGTTTTTTTTAAGCGTTATCAAGACTTATGCAGACTAAGCTTGATGCTGCCCTTGCAAGGCTGCTTCTAAATATTGAATTTGAGGTGAAAATTTTACGACTAGAGAAAAATAAAATATTTACTCGCTAATTATAGCTAAGTGCATAAGTTGATTTTACTGGCAATTAACTATATGTAGTTGATTATTTTTAAATAGAGGTTTTATTGTGTCAGTAAATCATGATGCAACAGAATTTGATCGTAATTTAGCAGTAGTGATCGGAATTAACGACTACGACGGTGAAAATATAGGGAAGCTAAAAACTGCCGTTGAAGATGCTAAAGAAATTGGTAATTTGTTGGAAAATGACTACGGATACGAAGTAATTCGTTTTATTAATGAAGAAGCCAATCTTGAAGAATTAAAAAATTTTTTTGATAACAGTTTAGGTGATAAATTAAAAGGCTCCCCAAAAAATAGACTAATTTTTTACTTTGCCGGACATGGTGTTTCTCTTACTAAAGACTTACAAAAGCCTGCGGAAGGTTTCTTAATTCCTCAAGATGCTAAGAACAATGATTTTAATACTTATTTATCCATGTCTGAGGTGTTAAAAGCTTTAAAAAAAATTAATTCCCATCATTTACTGATGATTTTGGATTGTTGCTACGGTGGTATGATTCGGTTAAACCGAGAGTTTGTTGTAGAAACAGAAAATTTTTATAAAGAACACTACCATCACTTCATTGAGCATCAAGCTTGGCAATTTCTTACTTCTACTGGATACGATCAAGTAGCGTCAGATAGTTTCGATATCTCCAATGATAAGCGGGGAACAGTTGCAAACTCTCCACATTCTCCTTTTGCATTCGCTTTAATAGAAGGATTAGATAAAAATGAAGCGGATGAAAACAAAGATGCTGTGATTGAATCTAATGAGCTTTACCAGTATGTGGAAAGAAGGATGCGTGGATTATCCCAAAATTTTCAAACCCCACAAATAGGTTCATTGCGTTCGGAGTATGATAAGGGAAGATTTATCTTTACAAGACCAAGTTTCAGTGTTGACAAACTCAAAGACGCTCCAGAACTTAATCCACACAACAATCCTTATCGTGGTTTAAAAGCTTTTACTGAAAAACATTCAGATTTCTTCTTTGGTAGAGAAAAATTAGTTAAAGAATTGAGCGATCGCCTTTCAGAATCTAATCCGTTAACAATAGTTGTAGGTGTTTCTGGTTCGGGAAAGTCAAGTTTTGTACAAGCTGGTTTAATTCCTCATCTACGGAAAGAAAAATGGGAAATTCTCAATCCAGTACGTCCTGGTAAATTTCCCTTCACGGCTTTAGCAAAAGCTATTTTACCAATAGAAAATGTCGATTTAGTTGAAGTAATTAAGAATAAATATAAGGTCTTAGATAACATTCTTACTACTAAGTTGAAGAAAGATTATCCAACTTTTACTGAACTCGTAGATGCTTGGAAATGTGCAACTTTAGAAGCTAAATTTTTGCTGTTTATTGATTACAGTGAGCAGCTAAAAAGCTTACCAAAAAACCTTTTTTTAGGAAAAGAGAAAGAAGATTTAGAAAATCTTACTGAAAAAATTGATAAACATATTAAAAACTTAGGTGATAAATTAGAAAATAATCATAATCTTCTAAGTGAAATTATAGCAAAGTGGAAGAAACTTCAAAGCAGTTCTAAAACTAAATTACTTCTAGTTATCGACCAGTTTGAAGAACTGATTACCATGAGTGAAGATAGTCACCAAGAAATTAGTAATCGCAATCCGCAAACTGAAAAGCAGAAGCTTTGGCAAAAGTTGTTAAAAATATTAAGGCAGGCGACAAAGGAGTATTCTGAAGATATTTGTATTGTATTGACTTTGCGTTCTGACTTTAACAAATATTTTGATTCATTGGAATCGTCTCAAAATTCAGATTTATTTTCTCTAGATGAATGGAAAGAAGCTCGCTTTCCGATGAAATTGATGAGCTCCGATGAATTGCAACAAACCATTGAAGGACCAGCATTGAAGCAAGGAGTATTTTTTCAGCCAACCCCTAAAAATTGGGTAAGTGAAATTGCTGATGAAGTAAGGCAGATGCCAGGAGGCTTACCTTTGCTATCATTCACACTTAGCGAGCTTTATATTAAGCACTTCAATGAAAGGCTAAAATTAAATCCCAAGGATCGGGCTTTGAAATATGAAGATTATAAAGCACTTGGGGGAGTTACAGATTCGCTTACACGTAGAGCTACTCAAATATATAACGAACTTAAAAGTAAAGAAGAACAAGCCATCATGCGTCGGATTATGCTGCGAATGGTGAGAATTGAAGGTACAGAAACAGCAAAGAGACGAGTTCCATTATCTGAGCTAAAATATCCAGATACCCAAAAAAATCAAACAGATAATATTATTAATTATCTTGTAGATAAACGTCTAGTAGTTCGAGGTGAAGAACGCGGAGAATCTTATGTTGAACCAGTTCATGATTGTTTAATTACACAATGGCAAGACTTGAAAAATTGGATTACACAAGAGCAGGAAGAAATTTTTCTACGTCAACGCTTAACACCTGATGCTAATTCATGGAATGAATTAACACCTGATGCTAAAAATAATGGTGAAAATACAAAACAAAAATCCGATGAAAAAGCTAATATTTTTGGAAATATTTTCGGTCAAATAGAATCTTTTATCATCGAAAAATTTCAATCAATTCAGCGGAAGAAGCAGCGTCAGCAGATAGAAAAAAACAAAAATGATGCTAAAAATTCCAATGGGAACCCAATAATTTATCTTTGGAATAACGACCCCAGACTTGATGAGTTAAGTTTAGTGCTTGACTCGAATAACAATTGGTTGAATGATATAGAACAGACTTTTGTACGTCAAAGTCTTATTCAAAAAGGTCGAACTATATACAGGTCTTTCTTTGGTTTTGGAGGAATCATAGCAATACTTATGCTATTGTCATTAGGGTTTTTTCTTGGTAGTAGACAAGCAAAGATAAACGAAATCCATCGTTTCCAAGAATCCGCAGAAGCTAAATTAAAATCAAATAGTGATTTAGAAGCAATTAAAGATATTTTGAAAGCTGGTAAAAGTCTTAAACATCCACTACTTTTTTTCCCTTTTCAACCAGATGAAAATCGATTAGCACAAGTAAGAGAAACGCTTTCTAAAATTATTTATCAAACCAGAGAACGCAACCGATTACAACTTGATACAGGCAGAATTTATCAAGTCGCATTTCATCCTAAAGAAAAAGGTTTACTCGCAACTGTTGGCAATGGAGATTCCGTCAGGCTGTGGGACACAAATTCAAAGGAGCAGAAACAGCTTTTTTCTACAGGTCAAAAACAAGAAGTCTATAGCGTAGCATTTAGTTATGATGGTACTCGAATGGTAACTGGCGCTGGTGATGGCACCGTTAAATTGTGGAATATTAATCAAGACAACAAAACGGTAGATCAAAGTTCTTCAAAAGATATTCTTGACTTAAAAAAAGAGCAGCAAAGTATTCGTGACGTGGAGTTTAGTCCTAAAGATGATTCGTTGTTGGTAACAGTTATTCGAGATAACAAAGGTAAGTATACAGTTAAACTGTGGGAACCTCCAGTTGGTCCTAGAGATACTCGGGTAGGTAATACCAGCGATGACTTAAAGTTTCAAAAGAGTAAAATAATTCTTGACAAGAATAGCTGCGACAAGCTTAACATCAAAGAGGACATCTATGAGGACATCTATGATGTAGCGTTCAGTCCAAATGGCGAGTTACTAGCAATGGTTAGAGATGACGCTAGAGTTATATTGTGGGATTTCAATCATAACAAGTGCGATTTAATCAACATCCCCAAAAATCAACAAGACAAAGACAAAGTAAGGCGAGTGGTTTTTGTAAATGATAATCAATTAGCAACTGGTACTGAAGGTAATAAAGTTAAGCTGTGGAAGATTAAAGATGGCAAATTCGATAATTCTGAGGAGTCAAAAATAGTAATTGGTTCAGAGGAACAGCAAGGATTTATCCGTAGTATGGCATTCGATATTAATAGCAAACAACTAGTCACAATTAATAATCAGGATTATGTAGGTAGGTTGTGGAATAGTGATAAAAACTACGAAGAAATTCCAGATAAAGAAATTAAACCTCTTGAAGGTAATATCGAAGGTATAACAGTTAAAAGTTTAGCATTTAGCGATGATGGCAATAAACTAGCAACAGTTGCAGGGGACGGTACAGTTAAGTTGTGGAATTTAGGCGAAAATCAAAAAACAACTAAAGCAAGTGAATTCCTCACAGGTGAAAGAAATGTTAGCAGTGTTGCATTTATTCCCGGTAGTAAAGAAGGTGAAAATGAACTTTTAGCCATAGGTGCTTCAGATGGTACTATCAGTCTATGGAATACCTCATCACGTGAACAAGTTGGTATAACCAAACCACAACAAAAGAGTGTCGAAAATATAACTTTTTATGACCGAGAATCTGAGAGTACAAAGCAAAAAATACTAGTAGCTACTTATGATGATGGTACTGTTATAGAGATTGATATTGATAATCAAAAATTTGTCAGAAGTCCTGATGGAAAACTATCTTTTAGAAACTTCAAAATAGATTTAGGAAAAGTAAAAAGTTTAGCTTTAGCTCCCGATTTTAAACAACTGGCAACTATTGATGAAAAAGGGAAAGTTATACTTTGGGCTTGGGACATCTCAAGTTCTTCCTTTAAGAAAATACCAGATTTAAAACAATTACCAGAAAATTCCCAAAGCTTCGATTTATCCTTTAGTCATGATGGCAAACGATTAGCAGTTGGCGGAGAGAACGGTACAATTACAATATTTAATAATTCAGGCAAAAAGCTTGACCAATTCCAAGCGAAAAAAGAAAATATTAATAGCATCGCCTTTCATCCTAATAAGAATAAAATATTGGCAATTGGTGGGGATGATGGCACAGTCAGGTTAGTGGACATCTCAAGCAATAAACCCGATCCACAAGTCATAAAAGATTCTGTTCAGACAGTTTCATTGAGTGAAGAAGGTAATGTAATAGCAGTTACTGGAGTCGAGCAAATCTTAGCGCTGTATGATGTTAGAGATGACGGAACAATAGAACTGCGACATAAGTCAAATTCCGAACTCTTTCAGATAAAACCCAATATTGCTGAATTCAATTCCAATAAAAATCAACTAGCAACTGTTGAAACTGATGAAGAAAGATATGACATAATTAAGCTCTGGGATATATCAAATAAAGAGTCTAATCCCATACAAACAATTGAAACAAAACAAAGAGAAATTGATTTAATCGCTTTTCCAAGTGAAGCAAATTTACTAGCAAGTCGTGGAAAAGAAGATGACGGCACAGATGATCGCAAGACTACGATTAAACTATGGGAATTTGAAAATAATAAGTATCAAGAGAAATCTTTCTCGAATACCGACTTCGGTAAATTTCAAGAGAAGCAAAATATTTATAGCGTGGCATTCAGCCCTGATGGTAAGTTTATTGCGACTACTACAACAGACAACGATAACGTTCAGGTATGGGAAACTGATGGTAAAAAGTATAAAGAATTCCCAACTCAGCAAAAAGATGCTTATGTGGCTTTCAGTCCTGATGGTAAACAACTAGCAACTGGTGGTGAAGGGGGTATACTCAAGTTGTGGGAAATTGAAGGTAACCAAAAAGAACGATTCAAAACCCAGTTGAGAACTATCTATACTATTTTATTTAGCCCGGATGGCAATAAGCTTGTAATTACAGGAAGAAGTGAAGACTCAAACAATAATAATTCAAAAAATAATAATAATGTAATTAATGAAATTAATGTAATTAAGTTATTCGATCTATTTGGCAACGAACTCAAACAATTTGAAACACCGCTTGAATCTGAATCAATTAAGAGAGTTAAGTTCAGTCAAGATCGGAAGCGATTAATCACTATTACTGATTCTGGTGAAGTTAGACTGTGGCAAGTCGGTGACGTAGAGAAGCTAATGGAATTAGTATGTGGATTTTCAAAAGATTATTTAAAATCTAGCTCTGATAAAGGCGATCGCAATTTGTGCAACTGATAAGTACCAGTGCAAAAATAGTGGGATGCTCCCATTAATTTTGTAAAAGGATAAGAAGAAGCTCATATTATTCGCGAGTAATACTCGCGAATAATATTTGTATGTTTTATGCCCAGACGAACTTCAAGAGATATTGAAAAAGTTGATCAAGGCAGTCCCCATGAAAAATAATTGTCACCACCAATTATCTAAGTCGTAATACTCTTTATTCCAATGCCGATTGCCGACTTGCGCCCATCTCGAAGAGATGGTTCTGTGCCGACTTAGAAATCAGAGGGCAGGAGGGAATCTGCCTCCGTACTTCTGACTTCTTGATAAAACTTAATATATTTTTTTGATAACAAACCGCAAAAACCGTAGCCATTGTTACAGAATTTTTGTAGAATAAAGAAAAGCAAGATTAAGCTTACTAAATATTGATTCAAATATAAGGACGTAGATATGAATACTCAAGAAAAAGCACGCGCTTTAATGCAAGGTCATTATCAAACAATTAAAAATCGTCAGCAGTCAATGCTCGAACGCGCCGGAGAGCAAATTGGTCTTCCTGAAGGAATGTCTCGCTACTGGAACCCAGTTCAAGGAAAGATCACTCCTGGTGGATGGATGAGCTATGACAGCAGTTGTGCGACGATGAGCTAATTCGAGTTAGGAGTTAGGAGTTAGGAGTTAGGAGTTGACAGTTCTTACTTATTTCCCCCATCTCCCTATCTCCCCATCTCCCCATCTCCCCATCTCCCCATCTCCCTATCTCCCCATCTCCCCATCTCCCCATCTCCCCATCTCCCTATCTCCCCATCTCCCCATCTCCC
>JBHJOU010000397.1:0-2477 GCA_050329355.1 Rivularia sp. (in: cyanobacteria) | reverse complement strand
GCTGCAACCAATGCATCATCGGATATCGTTAAGTTATGATGCTGCTCGTAAGCACCACGCAAGCCCTGTAAAATCTCAACGGTTTCTTGTACTGAAGGCTCACCAATTTTAATCGGTTGGAAACGGCGTTCCAAAGCCGCATCCCGCTCGATGTGTTTGCGATATTCATCGAGTGTGGTGGCTCCAATACACTGAAGTTCACCTCTGGCTAATGCTGGTTTGAGAATATTGGCGGCATCCATACCACCTTCCATTCCACCCGCACCCACTAAAGTGTGAATTTCATCGATCACAATAATGATATTTCCTGCCGAGCGGATTTCCTGGATGATTTTCTTAATCCGTTCTTCAAAATCACCACGGAAACGAGTACCCGCGACTATCGAACCCATATCAAGACTGATAACCTGCTTGTCTTGCAAGATATCGGGTACATCTTGATTGAAAATTCGCTGCGCTAAACCTTCGGCGATCGCAGTTTTACCAACTCCAGGTTCGCCAATTAACACGGGGTTATTTTTAGTACGTCGTCCCAGAACTTGAACGGTACGCTCGATTTCTTTTTCGCGACCAACTACAGGGTCTAATTTGCCTTCGGCAGCTAATTTAGTAAGATTTCTACCAAATTCTTCTAAAGTTGTCGTTTGATTGCGTCTGGTACTACCACCACCAATTCCAGCCCCAACAGATGCAACTTCACCCAAACGGCGAATCACAGCAGTACGAAGTTGCTTCAAATCGACATCTAAATTTTGTAGTACCTTAGCAGCAACACCTTCTCCAGCTTCAGTCAAACCTAAAAGTAAGTGTTCCGTACCAATATAATTGTGTCCTAGGGAACGAGCTTCCTTAAAAGACTGCTCAAATAGAGTTTTAACTTTAGGAGTAAAAGGAATTTCCGGTGGAACAAAACCAGAACCTCTACCAATAATTTTTTCAACTTCGCGGCGTGCATCTCGAAGAGTCACACCCATATCCGTCAGCACCTTGGCAGCAACACCCGTTTCTTCTCCCAGCAATCCCAAGAGAATTTGTTCCGTGCCTACAAAATTGTGTCCCAGGCGACGTGCCTCCTCCTGGGCGAGCATTACTACTTTAATTGCTTCGGAAGTAAAGTGTTCAAACATAATGGGTTCTTGCTCCCTCGCTGAACGGTTAACTGTGAAATTAAATTCACTTTTTTCTGAACATTTGTCTACTTTTCTTATCTGTTAATGTATCTTTATTTCAGATACAGTGGCAGTGGGGAGACCCGTAAGCTGTAGGGTGTAGTTGCCGTCCGTTATTCCGGTTAGTACCACCGGAGTTATGAGTTATGAGTTATGGAATTTTAGATTTTGGATTTTGGATTTTGGATTAAAAATCTACCCCATTACCAATTCAAATTCCCACTGCTCGATCAAATCGCAACATTTCCAAACTGCGATCGCCATATATTGATTCTATCTGCTGATGACAGCATTCGATGGCAAAGTCGTTCAATTCTTCGGGTTCAATCCCAAATAAGTCTTTAAATACGAATGGCTCTACACGACAAAAACGCGGACGCTCAGCATAAATACTGCATTCTCGCCTACTATGGTCGTAGTTTATGCACCATCCATCTTCTCCAACCATTCTGAGATATTGTTCTAATTCTTGAGATGACAAATATTCTTCTAAATCAGGACGTTCTGCTGGCTCAAGATAGCAGCAGGCTCCACATTGCTTTACACATTGCCAAGTTGCCATTGTTTTCTTTGATTTAATAATAAGTAACAAATAGTACGAGAGTCAGATTACCAGTTATCTGCGATGCTTTCTCTGCTTGTCTCAATTATCAAACACTCTAAGTAGGTTGGCGTTGAAAATTGTAATTGGGACAAGGCAGTAGGCAGTCGGAGTAAGAGTTTAAGGCTAATTTATATTCTGTAACATAGTTCTGTTTATTTCTGCCAACTTACTTAGGTTCTTAAAATCAATTTCATTTTTTTGAGTTTTTTTATGTATTTTTCTATAATTTTGTTAAGTAAATTAAATTTGAGCGGTAATTGCCGGATATGATCTATATCCAGGAAGATAATTTTCTTTGATTCATTTTTTGATTTTTTAAGACAACTAGGAGAAATTAATGGAAGCTTTAGCTAACGTCAATTGGGAAGTTATTTTTCAGCTAACGTCTGTAGCATTAATCATGTTAGCTGGACCTGCGGTAATTTTTGTATTAGCATTTCGCGGTGGCGATATGTAATGCTTTGTACTGAGTTAGGAGCTATGAATTTAACTCCTAACTTTAGGTTTCAAAGGTCTCGGAGATTGGGGATTAAACAATTAAATCACGCCCTCGCCGATACATCGGTTATTTATTTATCACTTATTTATAAGTTATTTCTGAGAGATTTTTTCTTAACTACTTTGATATGATTCTTTGAGTTCTAATTTTTAATCTATTTATAATTACAATTGATCCAGTCAATTAGAGGTCTTAAAGTTGCGGG
>JBHJOU010000198.1:0-2380 GCA_050329355.1 Rivularia sp. (in: cyanobacteria) | reverse complement strand
GCAGTTTCTCTCTCTTTCGGGGTATTATAACCCCAATCGGCAAGAAACAATTCTACATCTTCTAAATCTGGTTGCTCCTTAACTTTTTGTAATGTTTGTATCCGGTCTTCAATAAACCATAAACTAACTGTTAAATCATTGGCTTCTTGCTTTAATTCTCGCAATATTTCATATTTGGGACGTTTTTCTTCTTTGCCAAAAATTGCTTCTTGCGGTAAATCGAAGCCTGCTTGATGCAATAATTCTTTGACAAAACGTCCTTCTTTAGTAGTAACTATATATAAAGCAATTTGAGTATTATAGATACTTTGAATTTTTTCTACTACTCCCGGATAAAATTTATGTAAATTCAGCCAACCATTCTTATCTGTGGCTATCCATTCATCTCGCTGTTTGTCTAACATCGTAGCAATTTCTTGAGCAACAAAATCCTCTTGTCGAAGAATTTTATGGGATATATCACCCCACTCTTGGAGAATTTTATCTTCTTCAAATCCTTCTAATAATGCTTTAATTAAAACAGGCATTTCCCAACCCGTCTCAATTACTGGTCGCAGACGATAGAATTTATTCGCTAAATCTTCTGTTTGATTTTGATTAGCACAAGACCAAAATTTGCAGTAAGTACGCCAAGCTACCTGAAAGTATTCTATCAGTCCGTTACAGATTACACCGTCAAAGTCCAATGCCAAAATTGTCGGGCTAATTGCTGTCATTTTCTGAATTCGCGAAACTGCTTTTGTCAGCTTATCGAATTTGTCTTAAATCTGTGTCTTTATTTTTAAAATTTTACCCATCAATTAACAGATGTAAACTTGGGGTGCATCATCGCGTTCAGATGTGCTGCCTAAAAATCTTAATATAGCGGTAGCCACAACTAGAGTTTCCTATCCCCTATCCCCTACTCCCTATCCCCTATTCCCTGCAATAATGATTTGCTAAACTCCACATTCTCAGGACAAGATAGATATAAGAAAATTGTCCATTTTTCGCCCGATTCGTGGAATAATACAAACGACGATGAAAATGCTCCAAACGTCAGAACAACTAACCAATACTCAAGACTATTCATGGCGCTTTTGGTTTACTTTGCCAATTTACCCATTTGGTAAACGGCGCACAATCCGTAAGGAAGTAGTCAAAGATACGATTTGGACTTTTGACCAACTTCAAGGCATTTTCTACGTTGTTGTCCCGATTCGCATGACGGTTGTCAAGTTGAATGAAGGTGGTTTGCTTGTTTATGCACCAGTAGCACCAACTCCAGAATGCGTTCGTCTCGTTGAAGAATTAGTGGCGGAACATGGCAAAATAAAGTATATAATATTACCCACTATTTCCGGTTTAGAACATAAAGTATTTGTCGGTCCCTTTGCAAGGCGTTTTCCCGATTCACAGGTATTTGTTGCACCCAAACAATGGAGTTTTCCTGTAAATCTTCCCTTGAGTTGGTTGGGTATACCTGGAAAACGTACTCAAGTACTTCCAGAAAACAGCAGTAAAACACCTTTCGCGAACGAATTTGACTACTCCATTCTCGGTCCGATCGAGCTTGGTGTCGGTAGATTTTCTGAGGTAGCATTGTTGCATAAATCATCAAAAACTCTTTTGGTTACGGATTCCATTGTTTCCGTCCCCGAACAACCTCCTGCAATTATTCAATTAGACTCATACCCTTTACTGTTCCACGCTAAAGATAAAGCAAGCGATATCATTACAAATACTCCAGAAAACCGTCGCAAAGGATGGCAACGAATCGCTTTATTTGCCTTGTATTTCCGTCCTAGCGTCTTAGATTTACCCAAATGGAGTCAAGTATTTCGTAATGCTTTTCAAGCGTCAGAACGTTCTCAGAAAGCTTACTTTGGTTTGTATCCTTTCCAATGGAAATCAAATTGGCAGCGTTGCTTTGATGCGTTATACGGGGATGGTCGATTATTCGTAGCACCAATTTTACAAACTTTAATTCTCAACCGCGCACCATGCGAAACTATTGCATGGGCTGATAAAGTTGCTAATTGGGACTTTAAACGAATCATTCCCTGTCATTTTGATGCACCAATAGAAGCAACACCCGATCAATTTAGACAAGCATTTGCGTTTTTAGAAAAATATAGTAATAGTATTTTACCTCAAGAAGATTTTCAGCTTTTAGAAGAGATTGATGCTATTTTGAATAAATTAGGAATACCTCCAGCGAAAGAGAAGGTTTAATTTTGTCTGAGTGCATTTATTAATATTCCTAAAATTTTTTCAATATCTTGAATATAATATTCACTTAGATCAATATAAATATTATCATCTTCTAATCTTAAAAACTGCCAAATCGTTCCAATCGATATTACACCATAAATACTTCTAATTGTATTTCCCTGCATTT
>JBHJOU010000007.1:0-3438 GCA_050329355.1 Rivularia sp. (in: cyanobacteria) | reverse complement strand
CAATTGAATAGAATACACTCATAACCTCACCCCCTTCCCCTCTCCTTAGCAAGGAGAGGGGTGTCCGGAGGGCGGGGTGAGGTACAATTTGTATTGCACCCAACTGAAAACTGCTATATTTTAATTTTATTTCAAAAAAATAAATAAATTAAATAATTAAATTAAATTAAATTAAATTAAATTAAATTAAATTAAATTAAATTAATCAGCGCGGATGGGAAATAATATTGCATCCGCGCTGATTGATTATAAATACAGCATTTTATGGTTGAATAAACAGAACTGATTAGGAGCATTCCAAACATCAAAATGGCGATCGCACTATGCAACCTATATTGTTTTAGTTCCCAGACTCAGCAAAGCGATTATTGCAAGAGCCGCCCATTCCAGCGTGTAAGACGTGAGTTCGATGACAATCTCTGCGAGAAGCCGTGCTACACACCTCTACACAGAAGTTGCGTTTTTAGGATAAATATCTGTAATCTCAGACAAGCTTTATAAAAACCCGACTTCTCTCCCCACAAAAATACTGATACAAATATCTAAAAATTAATAGATGTTTTCATAGTTAATCAGTTATATTACTGATGTTAATTGACTACATTTATTTACTCTATTCTTCGATTAATGATGATTTATTACTTGTGATGTTGTTTGTCATTGCATCGCAAATATGTAAGAATAGCATATTGTCCACTGTGTCTTTCTGAGCTACTAGTTCCTCATGAAAGCTGTAAAATTTGCAATATCAAATAAAGCTAAAGTACGAGTAGTTGAGAGTAACTGATATCAACATTTAAGAGAGAGATTGTGAGGAATAAAAACGGGAATTAAAACAGGTTTTGCTTTGCTCATAAAATTATGCTTTGATTTTGCGAGCAAAAGTACAACAGATGAGGTTAATTAACGATAAAATGCCCTTAAAGGTAAGTTTAACCAGAAAGAAAGGATTTAAGGTTTAATTTTTACCAGAGAATAATAGGTAATTATCAGCAATTGATGTGATAACTATTCGGGCGATTACCGGGTAACAGTTATCAGTAATTAATCAATAACATTTCTGTATTTTGTCAGATTAATGTTTTCTGAGAATAAAATTATTGAGTCTTAACTTTATTAAACTAAACAAAGTAATTTTAGAGGCTTTATTCTGGTAGAATTATTTATTTTTGACATCTAACTTTTAACTAAACCAAGCTTTTTGATTTTTTCACAGACAAAACAGCTATATTTATCTCGTCTTTATAATTTACAGTAAAAATACGGTTAGATTATATACTGAGAAAATAAAAAAATAGATTTTCTCTATATGAATCATAAAAAAACTATTGAATCATCTACCGAAAAAAATTAGAGGCAGATTTTATGAAAGCAGTAATTTTGGCTGGAGGTCTTGGTACACGCTTAAGTGAAGAAACCAGCGTTAGACCGAAGCCAATGGTAGAAATTGGTGGTAAGCCGATTCTTTGGCACATCATGAAAATCTATTCCGCTCACGGTATTAATGACTTCATTATTTGCTGTGGTTACAAAGGGTACGTAATTAAAGAGTATTTTGCTAACTACTTCTTACATATGTCCGACGTGACCTTTGATATGCGGTTTAATCAGATGAACGTACATTCTGGTTATGCAGAACCTTGGCGAGTTACCTTGGTAGATACAGGAGATAATACCTTAACGGGTGGACGATTAAAGCGAGTCAAAGAGCATATTGGTAACGAAACTTTTTGCTTTACCTATGGTGATGGCGTTAGTAATGTTAATGTCACTAACCTGATAAAATTTCACAAAGAACAACAATCTTTAGCAACTTTAAGCGCAGTACAGCCACCAGGACGTTTTGGTGCAATTGTTCTAGGACAAGAACAAACTAAAATTACCAGCTTCCGAGAAAAACCAGAAGGAGACAACGCTTGGATTAATGGTGGCTTCTTTATATTAGAACCCCAAGTTATTGATTTTATTGAAGGAGATTCCACAGTTTGGGAAAAAGAACCATTAGAAAAGCTGGCTGAAATGGAACAGTTATCTGCTTACAAACATGATGGATTTTGGCAACCAATGGATACTTTGCGAGATAAAAATTACTTAGAAACCCTTTGGAAAAATAACGAAGCTCCTTGGAAGGTTTGGTAAATAACTAGGTAAATAATTATGAGTTATGAGTTTTTAATTATTAACTATCATAATTGTCACTTTTAATTTCTAAACTCAGATTGATTATTGTAAATTGTTTGATTATTTTAGTTACAGGGGAGCCAATTTGAAAAATGTATGATTTCATTATTGTTGGTGGGGGTATAGTCGGTCTTTCTACCAGTATGGCTTTAGGTAAACGCTATCCAAAAGCAAAAATTTTAGTTTTGGAAAAAGAGTTGGAAGTAGCGTTTCATCAAACTGGTAATAATAGCGGTGTTATTCATTCAGGTATTTACTATAAACCTGGTAGTTTCAAAGCTAAATTTTCCCGTGAAGGTTGTCGTTCGATGGTACAGTTTTGCCAAGAACACGGTATCGACCATGAAGTATGCGGTAAAGTGATTGTGGCAACTTCTCCGCAAGAACTTCCTCGTTTAGAAAATCTTTACAATCGAGGTTTAGAAAATGGTATAGAAGTTAAAAGAATTACCAGTGAACAAGTCAAAGAAATCGAACCTCATGTAAGTAGTATAGCAGGAATTTGGGTAGCATCAACTGGGATTGTAAATTATAAGCAAGTTTGTCAAAAATACGCCCAAATCATTCTGGAACAAGGCGGTGAAATTCAATTTAACACCAAAGTTCAGAAAATAGTTAATAGCGGTGAAAACCAGGTTTTAGAAACCAATAATGGTAGCTTTGAAACTCGTTTTGTAATTAACTGTGCTGGATTATATTCCGACCGTGTAGCTAAATTAGGTAATGTCGATCCCCAGGCTAAAATTGTACCTTTCCGGGGAGAATATTACGAATTAACTCCAGAAAAGCGTCATTTAGTCAAGGGTTTAATTTATCCCGTACCTAATCCAGATTTTCCCTTTCTTGGTGTTCACTTTACCCGGATGATAGACGGTAGCGTTCACGCCGGACCGAATGCTGTACTTAGTTTGAAGCGTGAAGGTTATAAAAAAACAGATTTTAATTTAAGTGATTTTGCGGAAGTAATGACTTATCCCGGCTTCTGGAAACTAGCAGCAAAGCACTCAGATGAAGGAATCAAAGAAATTATTCGCTCCTTTAGTAAAGCAGCCTTTGTCAAAAGCTTGCAAAACTTGATTCCCGAAGTGCGATCGCAAGATGTGGTTCCGACTCATGCGGGTGTCCGCGCTCAAGCCTTGATGAACGATGGTAAATTAGTAGACGACTTTTTGATTGTCAAAGGTCAAAACTCCGTTCATGTGTGCAATGCTCCTTCTCCAGCAGCAACTTCTTCCATCGAAATTGGTAAAGCTGTAG
>JBHJOU010000804.1:0-2071 GCA_050329355.1 Rivularia sp. (in: cyanobacteria) | reverse complement strand
GTCCCCTTTTCCCCTTGTCTCCTTGTCCCCCCTCTATTTACTACTTACTACATTGCAAACTGCTATCATATAAAATCCTTACTTGTAGCTAAGATGGCAGCGCGATCGCAAAATTTGACAAAGAATTAAGCAGATACACTACTGAATAACTCATAATGGCAGTATATTTGCCATTCAATTCACCGATTATGAGAGAACTGGAGCGGTACTACAGAATTTTAGAGTTGGAGCCTGGAGCGTCGCTTGAAGAAGTTAACCAGGCTTACCGGGATTTAGCTTTTATTTGGCACCCGGATCGAATTCCTCAAGAAAAACAACGACTGCAAGAAAAGGCACGTAGAAAGCTACAGGAACTTAATGAAGCTCGGGAAAAGTTACGCTCGATTAAGGCACATCTTAAATCCAAGACTACAACTTACGCGGCTTCTGAACCTAGCACTCATTCTAATTCCTATGCACCTTATCAAGAAAACCCGACTCCAAAAACTACACCTCACAGAAATCAACCTCCTTCACAGAAATCCGATTTGAGCGGACAAGATTTTAGCCACGCTAATCTTAAGGGGAGAGATTTATCTGGTAGGAATCTCAGCTATGCTAAATTAAACGGTGCAAACCTCAGCGATGCTTTTATGCATAAAGTTGTTTTGCGGGGTGCTGATTTGTCCGATGCGAATTTATTTCGAGCCAACTTGCTTTTAGCCGATATGAAAGAAGTTAATCTTCAGGGTGCTGACTTAATTGGTGCTGACTTGAGCGGTGCTGATTTACGAGGTGCTGACTTAAGAGGAGCAAGAATTCGTTCTGGCGATCGCCTACTTGTTAAACTAATTGGAGCTAATTTATCTGGAGCAATTATGCCTGATGGTTCAATTCACGAATAAACTGAATTATCTACTACGTTTAATTGGTTAATTTTATTGTTTAAATTAGTTATTAAATAAACATATCCACTACTGATATTTTTGATTGTTAATTAAATAATTAGCAGTTTCATTTAAGGATATATACTGAAACAAAAACTTAAATAGATACAATATTATTATCAATGTTTGTATTTAGGACTTTCTCTCTTCACTCCTATTTTAAAGGTTACAGAGAGATTTTTTTGTCAATAATTAGATTGAGAATGACAAATATATTAGCTACCAACGTCATAAGATAAGCAGGTAAACAGCAAATGCACAAAGCTTGTAATTAAAATTACTATGATATTGAATTTGTTTACAAGTGCCTGCAATGTGAGAAACTTGGGCTAAGTGAATAACAAACAAGCAAAAATATGAGTATTACAATATCTGACGTTATAGTCAAAACTATGGATGGGAAAGATCGGAAATTGGGTGAGTATATTGGTAAAGTAGTTTTAATTGTCAATGTGGCTTCCCAATGCGGTTATACTCCACAATACACAGGATTGGAAAAACTGCATCAGAATTACAAAGAAGCTGGTTTAAGGATTTTGGGTTTTCCATGTAACGATTTTGGAGAACAAGAGCCTGGAAGTAATGAGGAAATTGTCGATTTCTGTACCAGAAATTATGGCGTAACCTTTGAATTATTTGATAAACTTCATGCTAAAGGTGAAGAACAACATCCACTTTATGCGAGGCTGACAACTTCAGTAGAACCAAAAGGACCGATTGCTTGGAACTTTGAAAAGTTTTTAATTAACCAGCATGGTGAAGTTGTAGCACGGTTTAAAAGTAGTGTAAAGCCTAATTCTCCAGAATTGATTTCTGCTATAGAAAGGGAATTAGCGCAATAATTAATCATCAGTTACGATGATTATTTTCATTTACCATAATTGCGGTATTTTAGGAGAGCTAATATATCAAATTCGATAATTTAAACAGATAATTCGAGTAAATGTCGTATATGGCTTCGGCAAATATTCAACGAACAAAATATACTGCGTTACCTAATTACTGATAACTGATAATCAAGGGTGCTTTATTTGATGAATATTGCAATTATTGGCTGCGGATATGTAGGTTATGCAGTAGGGAAATACTGGAAGCAAAATGATGATTTAGTTGTAACTGCAACTACAACGAATTCAAGTCGTGTC
>JBHJOU010000194.1:0-5164 GCA_050329355.1 Rivularia sp. (in: cyanobacteria) | reverse complement strand
GGGACTTTAGAAACCGCGCTAAAAAATGCTCCCATTCCCACTAAAGCGTAGGTATTAGGGGAACTTAATCCTAAAATATTATATTCAGCAACACCAACCAAATATCCCAAGCAAGAACCTAAAATTAGACTGGGAGCGAATAACCCTCCCGGCGCTCCGGAACCGAAAGCTACTAATGTTAGAATAAATTCCGCCACAAATACTAACATTACTTTAGAAACGCTTGGCTGACCAGCAATTATAAATTCTCGCAATCCAGTATTATTACGAAATAATTCCGGTAACATCGCGATCGCAATCCCAGAAATCAAGCCAGCTAAAGCTATTCTTAAGGGTAAACCTACAGGTAATTTCCGATAATAACTAAGACTTAAAAGTAACCCTTTTCGGAATAATGCAGCGAGTAAACCTGCTGAAATCCCTAAAAACAGGTAAAAAGGGAGTTCTGTAATGATAAAACTGCTTTTGGAATCGATTAATTCAAGATTCAGTTGTAAACTTCTACCACCTAATAATCGCGAAACTACGCCACCAATAAATGAAGCGATAATCGCAGTTCCTAAAGTCAATCCCGATAAATCCTGGAGTAATTCTTCGACAACAAACAATATCCCCGTAATTGGAGCATTGAAAGCCGCTGCTAATCCCGCACCCGCACCAGCTGCTATCATTTGTCTGCGATGATCTGGAGAAGTCGGAAATACACGACTCATTCCCGCTGCTAAAGCTGCACCTACATGAACTGTAGGTCCTTGTCTTCCCAAAGTCATCCCCGAACCCAGTGTAAGAATAGCACTAATCAACTTTACAGCAGCGACTCGCCAACTTAATCTGATGGGGATATTAGCCAAAGAAGCTTTAACTTGAGGAACACCACTACCACTCGCTTCTGGTGCAAATCTTTCTACCAAAAACCCAGCCAAAAAACCAAAGCTAACACCAATTAACGGTAAAGATAAAAATGCTGGTATTGCGTAGGAAGTACTAACTCGAAACGTTCCCAACCATCCCGAACTAAATCTTAGAAATACTGCTGATAGAGCGGCTACAACTCCAATAATACAAGCTTCTGCAATTGCTAAACCTCTTCTTGGCTGCCAAAAATCGCGAACGTACTTATTCACAAATAGATTGCGATATTGCGGCATAATTAATTAGTAATTAGTAATTAGTAATTAGTAATGGGTAATGGGTAATTGGTAATTGGTAATTGGTAATGGGTAATTGGTAATGGGTAATGGGTAATTGGTAATGGGTAATGGGTAATTAAATCTGTCTGTGAAATTCGTGGAATTATAGCAGTTTTCACTTGGGTGCAATACAAATTTTACCTCACCCCGCCCTCCGGGCACCCCTCTCCGTATATTAGGAGAGGGGAAGGGGGTGAGGTTTTAGTGTATCGGACTCAACTGAAATTTGCTATATTTGAATCCGCGAACAGTACTTCTGCTATACATTAATAAATCAAGCTCAGGCAATATATTTATTGATAAAAGTAATAATATCAATAAATATATTGCGATTATAGATAAAAGTAATTGGTCATGAACTTGATTAATAATTAATAATTAATAATTTATACCTTTATCTGTCACCAAAATATATTAATAATTGCGTAGCGTAATGAGTATAAAACAAACAGATTACGAATTATTTTTCCCGGTGCTAGATAATCCATCAACTATCAAAGATGAAGTATAACAAGAGCCATTCCAATCAGCATCGCCACCGACTTTAACTAACTGTTTTAAAGCCGTATAAATATTGCCAGATACCATAGTATCTTTAATGCGTCCAGTGACTTGACCATTTTCCACAAGATAACCTAGATCGATGTTAATCGAAAAATCCCCAGAAATCCCGCCACCATCGCCGAGTATCTGATCAACAATCAAACCGTTGTCCATTTCTTCAATCAATTCTAGTAAACTGCCATTTCCCGGTTGTATCAAAAAATTAAATAACCCCGGAGTCGGGTAACTACTTAAACTAGGGCGAAATCCATTACCTGTAATTCCGATTCCCAACTGATTTCCTGTAGCGCGATCGCAATAAAAATTTTGCAATATACCGTCTTGAATAAAAATTAAACTTTTAGTGGGGGTACCTTCATCATCAAAAGGACAACTGTAAGGGCCAGCATCGGGGTCTTGATAAATTGTAAGCGAAGATGAAACGACTGGTTTACCAATGCGTTCAGCCCAAGGAGAAGCACCTTCTAATACCAATTTTCCGTTGAGTGCGGCTTGCAAAGTACCCCAAAGCATATCAGCAGCTTTGGAGGTAAACAAAACCGGGATGCGGTTATTTGGTGCAGCTACATTTGATTGCGCCCAATTCAACCGCTGTAAGATTTGTTGCGCTACCATTTCAGGGTTGAGTTTTCCTCGTTCAGTTTGTCCATCAGCAACATTCAAAAAATCATCACCTCGTACCCATTCTGCGGAAATATAACAACTGAGGGTAGTATCGGTATAGTGAGCATCCAAACCTTGAGTATTCATCAATCTGGTGGTTTCGACATCGCATTCCCAATCACCATTACAAATCACATCCGGGTAGACATCACGAATTAAAGCAATAGTTTCCTTACCCCAATCCACTAACGTTTCGGCTGGAACATTTTCACCCAAATCCGGATAAACAACTTGAGAATTGCCAGTTAATTTGACTTCTTCAGGCTGATTTAACTTACTCAAAGCAATCGCACGTTCAACCACCGTCTTGGCTTCCACAGGACCATTTGCCACCGTTAATCCCGGACGACCTTCATACCATAATCGTAATGCAGTACCCGTACTTTGATTACTTTCAAGTTGTTTGAGACGGTTTGCTTCAAAAAACACCGGCTTAGATAGCGATCGCGATTGATAAACCTCAGCAGCAGTTGCACCAGAATTCATCGCGACTTCCAACAACTCTTCGGTCAAGTCATTAGTCATTAGTTGCTAGTTATTATTTATTAGTTGTTAGACAATAGGCAATATAATTCTTAACGGGTCAAAGGTCAAAGGTTAAAGGAGTTAGGAGTGTTAGCGCAGCGTGTCCGTAAGGACATGGAGTTAGGAGTTAGGAGTTAGGAGTTAGGAGTAGCAATCTCTCGTTGTCAACTGTCCACTGTCAACTGTCAACTGTCGCCGCTAAATCTGCTGTAACAGCCAAAATCCGGCAAAAGATTCCGAACTTGGATCTGACTGTACCCCAATAAAATGAACTCCGTTGGCTTTTTGTTTGGCTTGTTCAAAGTCCTGTGCTTGTGTGAGCATTTGCGGATTTTTGATATTGGCCAAAATCCAACTTTCAGTAGCACCAGTTTCTAAAATTAATCTTCCCTGCTTGCTATTATCAAACTTCAACCAAGCCAATTCCAAACCGGACATCCAACCAGCTATGGGTAATGCTCTATTCGAGTAAACCAAAACTCCGGGAATCTTGGTTTCAGGAGAAATTTGCGCTAATTCTAAAGGGAAAGCTCCACCAAAATCAATATCCCACTCTGGCATATCCGCAAAATCACCAGCACTCAAGGTAACAAATCCTAGTTGTTCTCCTTCTAAAGCATCAGGTAAACGTTGAGGTAAAGGAGCTTCCAAGAGTACTGAGGGATTAGTACCTCCTTGAAATCCCGGTTCTTGGGGATAAACGAATTCCATGCGCTGTTGTAACCATTGGTTGAGCGCTAATGTCTGACGACTGGGTTTCGCGGGAATTCCGATGTCTTCACAAGCTTTAGTAATCATATTATTCATTTGTCGTCGGAAAAAGCGGATTTTCCCTGGTGCTTCTCCTGCTTTATCTATTGCTTCTTGTAACGCAGTTTGCAACCATACGGAATTTACTGTTGTACTGGGACAGTATTTAGCGTAACGAAATAAGGAATCAGTTTTGGTGCGGATATCCAAAGGAGTTTCGCAAATCAATACTTCCCAAATTTTCTTGTTATTTTCGTCCAAAATCGGACGCGAGTAGTAATCTAGTTCCCAAATGCTGCCCATATTATGCCGTAATGTTTTGGCTACTTATATATATATTTATGATACGAGTCTATTGGTAATAGGTAATTCGTAATTCGTAATTCGTAATTCGTAATTCGTAATTGCAAAGTAATATACTAACGGTAAAATAATCTTTATTTGCCCCAGCATCACAAAAGTAACTATGACAATGAATTCTACACTAGAACGTGCATTTACCAATCGCCGTGTACTCAAAGTAATTAGCGGCTTGAATAATTTCGATTCTAACCGTGTTGCTGCAACTGTAAAAGCTGCACATCACGGTGGTGCAACTTTTCTCGATATTGCTGCTGATGCCGACTTAGTGAAAATGGCGAAACAGTTGACTGATTTACCGATTTGTGTATCGGCAGTAGAACCAGAAAAATTTCTCAAAGCAGTTGCAGCTGGTGCTGATTTAATCGAAATTGGTAATTTTGATTCTTTCTATGCTCAAGGAATCAGATTTGAAGCTCAAGAAGTTTTAGCTTTAACAAAACAAACCCGTGCTTTATTTCCCAAAATCACTCTTTCGGTGACAGTTCCTCATATTCTCACATTAGACCAACAAGTACAATTGGCAGAGGAATTAGTTGCATCTGGTGCAGATATTATCCAAACAGAAGGAGGTACCAGCAGTAAACCTCAAAATATAGGTTCTTTGGGACTAATTGAAAAAGCTGCTCCCACTTTAGCAGCAGCTTACGAAATTTCTCGAACTGTATCAGTACCCGTACTTTGTGCTTCGGGTATTTCCAGTGTTACTGCACCTCTTGCGTTAGCAGCTGGTGCTGCTGGTGTGGGAGTAGGTTCAGCAATCAACCAACTTAACAGCGAAATTGCCATGATTGCTGCTATACGTGCTTTAGTTGAAGCAATTGGAAGTCAAGCGAAAGTAGAAGTTAATCGATAGATATAGAAGTCGAGTTTTTCGGAAATTTATCAGCTTGTTACCGATATTTATCCCAAAAACCCGACTTTTTTCAAAACCCGATAGTTGAGGATATAGAAGTCGGGTTTTTCTGAGATTTGTAAGGGTGTTAGAGATATTTGGCTTCAAAACCCGACTTATTTAGATTAATAACTCCTAACTCCTAACTCCTAACTCCTAACTCCTAACTCCTAACTCCTAACTCCTAACTCCTAACTCCTAACTCCTAACTCCTAAC
>JBHJOU010000669.1:0-2172 GCA_050329355.1 Rivularia sp. (in: cyanobacteria) | reverse complement strand
ATTGAGAATCATCGAGAGAACAACGTGTTTTTACCCAATCTTGGGCTGAATATTCTTGAGTTTGAAAAACCATTGTAGTTATCAGTTAACAATTATCTGTTATCAATAATCAATTTACGGTATTTTGAGTCATAATTATCAAGGTTCATTGTCTTTTAGTGTTTCAATCATTAAATCGACTTGTTGCTGTCGCTGTTTTAAAAAAGTTTCACATTCGCGCAAAGATTTTACAGCAGTGCTAAATTGTTCAAATACTTCTTCTAATTGTAATTCTCCGGCTTCGATGCGAGAGATTATGGTTTCTATTTCTACTACTTTAGTTTCGTAATTCCAGTTTTTTTCCATAGTTGTTTTTTTAATTGTTACGTTGTTTCTGGCGCTTTATTACCGCAGCTACACAAACAAAACCCAGCTGCGTGGGTTATTTTAATCTTTAATTTTTAATCTTTAATTTTTATAACTTTTACTTTCGCTGCTCCTTGATTTAATTGAATTAATATTTCTTCTCCTATGTTTAATTCTGAAGCATTACGAGCAATAATTCCATTTTCTTTTCTTACCACTGCATAGCCGCGTTGTAAAACTGCTCTGGGGTTTAATGCGATCAATTTTTGTCGTAATACTTCCAATCGCTGCTTTGATTCTTGTGACTTGGAATTAACTGCTTGTAAGAGTTTTTCCCGCTTCCAATTCAAAACAGTGATTTCTTGTTCTACAAGATTATCCAATCGCGATCGCCGTAAGCGATTTTTCAGTATTTGTACTTTGTTTTGAGCCGTTTGTATAGAGTAATTTACTACTTCTGATAAAACTGCAACGCGATCGCAATGTTGATTATATAATTCCGAAAGGGATGGTACAACTAATTCCGCTGCTGCTGTGGGAGTATGAACACTTTCATCTGCAACTAAATCTGCTAAAGATTCATCTCGTTGATGTCCGATACCAGTAATTATGGGAATTGGACAATCGGCGATCGCTCTTACTACTCGTTCATCATTAAAGCAGGCTAACTCTTCGGTTGCACCACCTCCCCTGGCTAAAATCAATACTTCTGCACGTCGATCATTTTCGACTCTTTGAATTGCTTTTACTATAGAATTCGGTGCTTGTTCTCCTTGTACCGTCGCAGGAGAAAATAAAATATGTAATCCAGGATATCTACTTTTAAGTGTTTTTTGAATATCACCCCAAGCAGCAGCAGTCGGTGAAGTGACAACGGCTATGATTTGCGGATGTTGGGGAAGCGGTTGTTTTCGTTCGTCGTCGAATAAACCTTCTGCTGTCAAACGGTTTTTTAATTGTTTATAGCGCAATGCTTGTAAACCCTCGCCAGCCGGTATAGCTTGCCACACAGTCAGTTGATATTCTCCCCGCGCTGGATACAATCGAATGCTGCCTAAAACAATTAATTGCTCCCCAATAGTCGGCATTTGAGCGAGTTTCGGGATTTGTCCCTTCCAGGTGACGCATTTAATCGCAGCATCGCCATCCGTATCTTGTAAAGTAAAAAATAATCCCGCACGATGGTTATTAGCGCTAGAAACTTCACCAGTAACCCAAACTTGTCGTAATATGGAATCCGATTCTAGTAGCGATTGAATGTAGTCAGTTAATCCAGCGATGGAAAGTGCAGAATCGGGAATTAAAGAGTTTGTTTGTTGGGAATTCATTATTTTCGATTAACAGTTATTTCTTGATAATAAGACTTACAAAAGAAAACAACAGATCGATAATGTAGAGACTTCAAAAACTAGCAATACCACCTTTATCGATAAAAATTACCAGGTTAGCGCGATCGCGTAGCCATTGATTGTGGGACACTATTAAAATAGTTGGTTGCCATTGAGAATTATTTTGTTTATCTAGCAAGCGTGACCATAATTTTTCCTCTGTCTGTACATCCAAAGCGCTAGAAATATCATCAAATACTAGTAACTCTGGTTGATGGATTAAAGAGCGAGCAATAGCAGCACGTTGCAATTGACCACCCGAAAGACGTACCCCTTTATATCCTACAAGAGTTTCTAATCCTAAAGGCATATCTGCAATATCTTCTGTAAATACAGATGTATGAAGTGCTTTTTCGATATGATTATTTGTCCTCTCCCAACCCAGAAGTAGATTATCTCGTAGATTTTGACTAAATAATTGCGGATTTTGAGGTGTATA
>JBHJOU010000849.1:0-2106 GCA_050329355.1 Rivularia sp. (in: cyanobacteria) | reverse complement strand
AATAAAACTACAGGTTTCTGTTGAAGCTGTGTTTCTAAAGGTTTAACTTTTTTCATTAACTGAATAAATTGCTGATATTCAGGAACTTTGACGCTAGGAACATAACCTGCATCTGCGGTAATATTTGCTGGGGCTTCACTGATAACTTTTCGGATTTGTTGTTCGCGATTTCGATCAATATTTGGTGATAGCAAGACTAAACCTGGGGGAATCCACCGACTAGTATGTATAATCCTAAACTTAGTTTCGCTAAATTGCCGGTGATAAATTTCAAAGTTATTCTCAGACAAAGCACCAGCATCAACGCTACCTTCCTTTAGCCATTCGAGTACTCTTTTAGGAGTAGGAGCAAAACGGATCTCAGCAAGGGTTAAACCGTAAAGGTCGTACAAAGGTGTATAATAACCAGCAGCAGAACCTTTTTGACCTAAAGCAACGGTTTTATTTGTCAAATCTGGTATTTTTTTAATTGGGCTATCATCTCGAACTATCAGCAACGAACGCTGTCTACTACTAACTTCACCCATGGAAAATAAAGGTTCGTAGAGTTGTTCATCAATCGCGATCGCAGCTAAACCAGGGGGAGCAAAAACGATATCCCATTGTTTGCGGTTAATTTGATCAATAGCTTGTAATTCGTTATAAGTCGGTTCTAATTCTACAATCGACTTTGTTGTTGCTGCTATATAATTTTTAAAGCGATCGTATTTATCGAGTGAAAGGTCTTCTTCTCCGTAGCTGACTACACCTATACTGACTTTTTCTGGAGATGTGTTCTCCGAATCGCATCCTATACTTAACAGTGCAAGTAATATTAAAAAGCCGAATTTCACAAACCTGCGTATAAGCATAGTTTTTAATTAGATAGCTACATATTTAACTATTAAAATTCACAAATGTGTTGAAAAATTAATCTTTTATAAAATTTCATCAAATACATCACAGATTTGAAGATACCCATTGACTAGCTTAAACTAGAGTATAAGAGTGTAACAGTTGACTCTTGTACCTAATCGTGATATCGCAATATTCTTTTTTCTTTTGGGAGTACATTGAAATGGGTGGGTTCATTACAGGCTTACTAATAGTCGCTTATGTCGCTGGTGCTTGGAAGTTTTGGACTGGATTTAGGAGAACTAATTTCAGTAACAGCTTAACAAATCGTCTTGCTTTATCATTGTTATGGCCAGCTTGTTTTATTGGTAGTAAATCCTATCGTCAAAATTTTACAAAAGCCCTCAAAGGTTAACAATTATGTTTCTGTTTCTCCTAAGTATAGGGGAATAAATCAATTTGTCAGAGAAATTAAATCTCTGACATTTGTTTTATATGTGATTTGCAAATCTTACTATAGTCCTGCGAACAGTAAGACTGAAAATAATTTGTAATATTAAAAAAGCAGTATTGCTATATTTTATACTACTTCATGGGTGTATTTGATATTTGTAAAAACGCTTATATTTACTTAATTCTGTAAAGATTGTTTCAAGCAATCTTACGCTTAACTGATTATTGGTATAAGTAAGTTTTAACATATTTACTTTTCTGCATTATCGGTCAAAATAATTAAGAAAATATAAACTAATAGAATTTTGATTTGTTTATCTGTTAAACACACAATATTCGGGGGTAATTCCCCTCAGTTAATAAAATCAAATATTCGCAAAACTAATAACATCAATACTATCTAGTATAGGGTAAACAAAGAAAAGCGAAGGTAATCCCTAACTTTTTTTAAAATGCATCCTCTAATGCTGTATAATTAAAAATCTATAAAAGTAAATCAAACAAAAAATTGTTAAGTTTCAAAACAATTCATGATGTAGGTCAAACAATCAATAAATTTACTACTTTAGAAGGATAGATTGTTTTTTACGTTTTGAGGAAAATAAATTTATGCTTGCTTAAAGTTAACACTGAGATTACAAATGTATTTTTCTTTATGGCAGCACAAAGTTTCATCGGACAGGATGTTTATGTCAAAAGCATCAACTGCTTAATAGGGTGATATTTCGGATTTTATTTTCAGTATTTCCAAGTTAGACTCGGATAGATTATTAATACCTGGGTTAAACCAAGAAGAACATTGGTTATAAATTTTTTTCC
>JBHJOU010000541.1:0-3812 GCA_050329355.1 Rivularia sp. (in: cyanobacteria) | reverse complement strand
GATTTAAGTAATTTATTAGGTGTGGCTCACTCTGACGGATACTTACAATTATTAATTGATAGAGGTAATGAACTGGAATTGTTAGAGATACCCGCACCAATACAGGCTTATGAAGGATTACAGGATTTAAGTGAATTAATTACGGAAGTTCCACCATTGTTAGAGGAACAAGAGTTTGCTATGTTACCAATAGCCTCAACAATGGCAAACGCTGTTGGATACGACTCTGAAAATGAGTTTTACAGATAGAGTTTAATAGCGGTGCAGTATATGAATATTCAGGTATAGATGAGGATACATGGGAAGATTTGTATACATCCGATGCAGTGGGTAGGTATTTCAATCAGAATATTAAGAGTAGATACCAATCTCAACGTATAGATAATTCCTATTGAACTGTTGTAGATTCGAGGGGATATAATGCCTACTCTACAACAGTTTGAGATATATCAATTAAATTAAAATTTTAAACTTTCCTGGTGCCACGGCTAATTGTTTTTTAAAGCGATTAGCCTTTACTTTTGGAATAGGAGTAGTTTTATGTCAGATAATCGTTAAGTACTCTTAACAATAATGATAGTAAGTCAAGGAGTTATGAGAACATAAATATAACTAACGTTGATAAATAGAGTTTTAAGAATATGGAACAAAATCATAAATCAACGGTTGTGATTACGGGTGCTTCCTCTGGGGTTGGCTTGTATGCTGCGAAAGCCCTTGCTAAAAAAGGATGGCACGTAGTAATGGCTTGTCGCAATCTGGAAAAGACTCAAAAAGTCGCTAATGAGGTGGGAATGTCACCTGAGAGCTATACAATTATGCATCTCGATTTGGCATCTTTGAATAGCGTGCGCCAATTTGTCAATAGTTTTCGCGAAAGCGGTAAATCCCTGGATGCTTTGGTGTGTAACGCTGCGGTGTATTTACCTTTGTTAAAGGAACCGATGCGGAGTGAAGATGGATATGAATTGAGCGTTGCGACAAATCATCTGGGACATTTCCTATTATGTAACTTGATGTTGGAAGATTTGCAAAAATCATCCGCTTCTCAACCCAGGTTAGTGATTTTAGGAACAGTAACAGCAAATCCCAAAGAGTTGGGAGGAAAGATTCCCATTCCTGCACCTCCAGATTTAGGAGATTTAAAAGGTTTTGAATCCGGTTTTAAAGCACCGATTTCGATGATTAACGGGAAGAAATTCAAAGCGGGTAAAGCTTATAAAGATAGTAAACTTTGCAACGTTTTGACTATGAGGGAATTACACAGACGCTATCATGATTCCACCGGAATTGTATTTAGTTCACTGTATCCCGGATGCGTTGCTGAAACTGCTTTATTCCGCAATCACTATTCCTTGTTCCAGAAAATATTTCCTCTATTTCAAAAGAATATCACTGGTGGATATGTATCTGAAGAACTTGCTGGTGAAAGAGTTGCAGCAGTAGTTGCAGACTCAGAATATAATAAATCTGGTTCTTACTACAGTTGGGGAAATCGTCAGAAGGAAGGAAGAAAGTCTTTTGAGCAAGAAGTTTCTAACGAAGCCTTAGACGATGATAAAGCACAACGTTTGTGGGAATTGAGTGCAAAGTTGGTGGGAATTGCCGATGAACAACCAGTCGGTGCTGCTGCCGGTACTGTGTGAACTTTGATGTTATCTTTCCCAAGCTTTGGCTTGGGAATGTATTTTATTAATTTATAGTTAGTTGATTACTTTGCGATCGCAATATTCAAGCTACGATAAAATCCTCAACATTTGTAATTTTTCATGAAGTTAATTAACTTTCTTAATCAGAACTGGTTTCAAAATAATTGACAATAAATTAGGGGACAATTATGTCTCCTATTATTGAATATCATGGAGGTGATGTATTGAGCAAAAACGGTAACGGTCATCAAGGTTTGTGGAATCCGGTAAAAATCTTCATTCGTTTAGTCCAAGGAGTTTGGAAAAAACGAGATGAAGTATCCGGAGAAACATACCTTGTTGATTCGGAAGTTGTCAAAGATGACTTGGACGATATTGCAGACGAACCAGGTTATCAAGACAACGCTAATAATTAACATCTAGTTAGTAGCCCCTAGTAATTTGCTAGGGGTTTTACTGCAAATCTTTAGATTTAAATTATAACTCTTATAAAGATAATGACAGATTCTAGTACCACAATTTTTTCTCCTGTATATTATCAAATTATTCAACGCAGGGGTAATGGTTGGGCGTTTAAGCATGGAGAACCATTTATAAATTTATTTAACGCTCCGAATTTATCACCAGAAGAAGAATTTATTGCTTTTGGTACTTCTATGAAGCAAGTAGCGATTAAACTTTTCCGTATCAACGGTGGTAAACAAGGTTATTACATTGCTAATATTCTGGATAATAAATATTACTACTGCGGTACCGAATGGAAAGATGTAAAAACCAAGTTTAAGGAGTTAGGAATTGGGATGAAAAATCCAAATTTTGATTAACAACTAACCACTAACAACAAAATACTGTTAAACCTTCTCCTTTGCTGGAGGTATTCCTAATTTATTCAAAGTAGCATCAATCTCTTTTAAAAGCTGAAAATCTTCTTGAGGTAAGAGATTATTACTATATTTTTCTAAAAACGAAAATGCTTGTCTAAATTGATCGGGTGTTGCTTCTATTGGTGCATCAAAATGACAGGGAATGATTCGTTTAAAGTCCCAATTAGCGACTTTATCAGCCCATGCAATAGTTTCGGATGGTGCGCGGTTAAGAATTAAAGTTTGTAAAATTGGTGCTACAAATAATCTACCATTCCCGTATAACGCATCAAAACAACGTTGCCAATCTTGCTTCCATTGAAAAGGATACAAACCAAAATAAGCTTTCTTTGAGCGTTCTGACGATTGAAAAGCATTACGAAATACTTGACTCCATTTGGGTAAATCTAACACGCTGGGGCGGAAATATAAGGCAAATAAAGCGATACGTTGCCATCCTTTGCGGCGGTTTTCTGGAGTATTTGTAATGATATCAGTAGCTTTATCTTTAGCGTGGAATAGTAAAGGGTATGAATCTAATTGAATAATTGCGGGAGGTTGTTCGGGAACGGAAACAATTGAATCCGTAACTAAAAGAGTTTTTGATGATTTATGGAACAATGCTACCTCAGCAAATCTACCTGCACCAAGTTCGATGGGACCGAGAATAGAGTAGTCAAATTCGTTCGCGAAAGCTGTTTTGCTGCTGTCTTCTGGAAGTATTTGGGTACGTTTTTCAGGTATACCCAACCAACTCAAGGGAAGATTTACGGGAAAACTCCACTGTTTGGGTGCAACAAATACCTGTGAATCAGGAAAACGTCTGGCAAAGGGACCGACAAATACTTTATGTTCTAAACCAGAGATAGTTGGTAGTATTATATACTTTACCTTGCCATGCTCCGCTACTAATTCTTCCACAAGACGAACACATTCTGGAGTTGGTGCTACTGGTGCATAAACAAGTAAACCACCTTCATTCAATTTCACAACAGTCATGCGAATCGGGACAACAACGTAGAAAATGCCTTGAAGCTGATCAAAAGTCCAAATCGTATCTTTGACTACTTCCTTACGGATTGTGCGCCGTTTACCGAATGGGTAAATTGGCAAAGTAAACCAAAAGCGCCATGAATAGTCTTGAGTATTGCTTAGTTGTTCTGAGCTTTGGAGCATTTTCATCGTAGTTTGTTGTATTATTCCACTAATCGGGCGAAAAATGGACAATTTCCTTATATCTATCTTGTCCTGAGAATGTGGAGTTTAGCAAATCATTATTGCAGGGAATAGGGAATAGGAA